>NZ_JBIDFE010000001.1:0-203937 GCF_046635605.1 Gilliamella sp. BG3 | reverse complement strand
TAGATACGATAAGTTAGAAAGGAATTATGCCAGTATGGTATCACTGGCATTTATGTTAATGTGGCTGCCAATGTATTGTTGAGTAATTTATGTACAGCAAAGATCAACAGCCCCTAGTATTGGCTGTTTTTACAGCCAATAGCTGGATTTTTAAGTTACAATGTCTTAAAAGCAATATCAGGCAAAATCGCTTCACCTTGCCAATATAACTCACTAGCAATACTGCCTGCAATTTGATAATAAAGTTGGCTAAATTCGCTATCAGGGTGGTTAATGACAGTGGGCTTTCCTGTATCAAGATCTTGGCGTAACATTTTTTGAAGTGGAATTTGCCCTAGCAATTTGGTTTGATATTGCTCAGCTAAATGTTTAGCACCACCTTCACCAAAGATGGCCTCATGATGTCCACAATGTTCGCAAATGTGGTAACTCATGTTTTCAATAATTCCTAGTGTTGGTATGTTTACTTTATTAAACATGGTAATACCTTTTTTTGCATCGATTAAAGCAATATCTTGAGGAGTTGTGATAATCACAGCAGCAGTAACTGGAATGTTTTGCGCTAGGGTTAATTGGATATCCCCTGTGCCTGGAGGCATATCAATGACAAGATAGTCGAGTTCTGGCCAAAGCGTATCTTGTAAAATCTGTAATAGTGCTTTACTTGCCATAGGTCCACGCCATACCATGGCACCATTAGGATCAACTAAATAACCAATGGAATTACTAGCAAGCCCATATGCCATGATTGGTGTCATATGTTTATTATCGGGTGTTAAGGGTTGCTGGTTTTCTGTACCTAGCATGGTTGGGATCGAGGGACCATAAATATCTGCATCTAAGATCCCCACTTTAGCGCCTTGTTTTTGTAAAGCTAGCGCAAGATTGACCGCTGTTGATGATTTGCCCACACCGCCTTTTCCTGAGCTTATTGCGATAATGTTTTTTATATTATTAATGGCATTTTGGTTATTAGCACGTTTTAAAGTAGCAATTTTATATTCAATATGCCAGTCAACTTCATTAACGCTGTTAAGTTTAAGCAATTTTGGAGTGGTTATTTTTTTCAATTCTTCAAAAGTAGATTGCCAAGCGAAAGGCATTGTTAAATTTATAGTTAAGTGGTGATTAACTATTTCGCATTTTTTTATTGCATCGAGTTCAAGTAAATTTTTTTGTAGAGTTGAATGAATAAAATTTTCAAGAATTTTTTTTACTTCAGTGTTCATTGTGGTTATCTCTTTATGCCTTAGTATTTATACTCGTTTTATTTTCAATTACCTTGCATTAAAAGCGTAAAATACCTTAAATAATAAGGTGGTAAACAGTAAATTGGTTTACCCTCATAAAAAATGATTATTTTCTGTTTTGAAATATGAATTGAGTATATAAATTTTATCAAATTATGGCATAAATCTAGCGATAATCCCACGATTGATGTACTATTTCTGCCATTATGTAAAAAAGGGTAATAAATCAACATGACAACTCAACGCAAAATATTGGTGACTTGTGCACTTCCTTATGCCAATGGTGCAATTCACTTAGGTCATATGCTAGAACACATTCAAGCTGATGTATGGGTACGCTATCAACGTATGCGTGGTAATGAGATCTATTTTATTTGTGCTGATGATGCCCATGGCACGCCAATTATGCTCAAGGCTCAGCAATTGGGGATTACTCCAGAGCAAATGATTAGTGAAGTTAAAACCGAACATCAACGTGATTTTTCTGGCTTTAATATTAGTTATGATAATTACCATTCAACACATAGCCCAGAAAATCGTGAGATATCAGAGCAAATTTATAAACGTTTGAAAGCGAATGGTTATATTAAAACTAAAGTTATTTCACAGCTATTCGATCCTGAAAAACAGATGTTTTTACCAGATCGCTTTGTAAAAGGTACTTGTCCACGTTGTAAAGCCCCAGATCAATATGGCGATAACTGTGAAGTGTGTAGTGCAACTTACAATCCGATTGATTTAATTAATCCTAAATCTGTGGTTTCGGGGGCGACACCAATTTTAAAAGAGTCTGAACATTTCTTTTTCGATCTTCCGGCTTTTTCAACTATGTTACAAGAGTGGATTCGCTCAGGAACATTACAAGATCAAGTTGCTAATAAAATGCAAGAATGGTTCGAATCAGGCTTACAACCGTGGGATATTAGCCGTGATGCACCTTATTTTGGATTTGAGATCCCCGATGCTCCAGGTAAGTATTTTTACGTTTGGTTAGATGCGCCAATTGGTTATATGGGATCTTTCTTAAATTACTGTAATAAACAAAATAAACCAATTTTTGATGAGTTTTGGGACAAAAATTCAAATACAGAACTGTATCACTTCATTGGTAAAGATATTGTTTATTTCCACAGCTTATTTTGGCCAGCAATGCTTGAAGGTAGCGAACATCGCAAACCATCGAATATTTTTGTGCATGGTTATGTAACTGTTGACGGCGCAAAAATGTCTAAGTCGCGAGGTACTTTTATTCAAGCAAGTACCTATCTAAAACATTTAGATCCTGATTGTTTGCGTTATTATTATGCCGCTAAACTATCATCACACATCGATGATATTGATTTAAATTTAGAAGACTTTGTTCAGCGTGTAAACAGTGATTTAGTCAACAAGGTCGTTAATATTGCTTCACGTTCAGCTGGATTTATTTATAAACGCTTTGACGGCAAATTATCAGATAAAGTGGCAGAGCCTGAACTGTATTCCTTGTTTGTTGAAAAAGCAGAAGTGATTGCTGACTATTTTGAACAACGCGAATCAGGCAAGGCAATTCGTGAAATTATGGCACTTGCTGACGAAGCTAACCGCTATATTGACGAAAAGGCGCCTTGGGTGGTTGCTAAACAAGAAGGGCAAGATCAAGTGTTGCAAGATATTTGCTCAATGGGAATTCACTTATTCCGCATCTTAATGACCTATTTAAAACCAATTGTGCCTTCATTGGCTGAACGTACAGAAGCATTTTTAAATAGCAAATTAGAATGGAATGAAATTGATAATGCTTTAACAAGTCATAAAATTAATCAGTTTAAAGCTTTATTTAATCGTATTGATATGGATAAAATTACAAACATGATTGAAGAAACAAAACAACAAGCTGCATTAGCCCAACCGACAAAACCTAAAGTTGCAGAGCCTATCGCTGACACGATTAATTTTGATGATTTTGCTAAAGTCGATATGCGCGTTGCTTTAATTAAACATGCTTGCTTTGTCGAAGGATCCGATAAATTACTTCAATTAACACTTGATATTGGTGACGAAACCCGTAATGTGTTTTCAGGTATCAAGCAGTTTTATCCTGACCCAGAGGTGTTAATTGGGCGTTTAACTATTATGATTGCTAACTTAGCTCCTCGTAAAATGCGCTTTGGTATTTCTGAAGGTATGGTGCTTTGTGCGAGTGGTAAAGGTGATGATGAAGGTGTGTACCTACTATCACCAGATAGTGGTGCTAAACCAGGAATGCGAATTTCGTAATTGATACCTTTATTATAGAAGTCACATCTTAACAAGTTAATACGCTTGTTAAGATGTTTCAGGAAACTATGCGTTTCAGTATAAAATTTGCTTATTTGATAAATAATTGTAGCTTTTGTTTTTTGGGGCTGTTTTTTTATTATAAATATGTTGCCATTCCAGTTTTGAATTTATGTCGTTTGAGGGTACTGATGGTTGGTTGCTTAAACTTTTTAAAAAGCCTATAAAAGCCTTTCCGTTTACACTTAGAAACCTATTCCATATCTGGCGCCCAATTTCATTTAAACACCATTTTTTGATCGAAGTAAATAAAATTTCACTTTAAATCAATATGCTATATTTTTCTTTTTATCCTGAAATTGGCAATCAAAATAACGATTGCCAAAGCTCAATTTTGTTAAAATTCATATTTTACTGTTTGGTTTAACATTACTTGTAAATTCATTATTTTCTTACTTTTGATTTTCTGACGGATTTCCTGAATAAGGAAATATGCTGTCTTTTAGTGAAAAAGAGAAATCTTTAGTATTAATCTCACCAATAATTTTGTTGCTATCGTATAAAGCCAGTAAAAATTCGGCCATTTGCTTTGCTGTATGGTACTTTGTAAAAGTTGCATCGTAGTTGTATTCACTAACATTATTGGCTTTTTCACCAAATTCCGTTTTTGTTGCAGCGGGAGCCAATACCTTTGCGGTTAATTGTGCGTTAGCTTGCTTTAATTCCTGTGCTAGCCCTTCAGTAAAAGCATTGACATAGAATTTTGTTGCGCAATAAGTTACCGCATTAGGAACGAGAGTATACCCGCCTCGGGAGGAGATGTTTATTAGTTGTGTTTCGGGTTCATTTTGATATTTACGTACATACAGTGTTGAAAAAATCGTTAGGACTTCAATATTTAAATGAAGCATTGATTCGATTTTTCCTAAATCTTGATCGCTAACACTGCCGTAATGACCAAAACCGGCATTATTAATCCATGTTTCAATAAAATAGCTGTCTAAATCATTAAAAAGGGAATAAGCGTTGGTTGGTTGTGATAAATCACAAAGTTTTATAATTACGTCTAATGCTGGGGCAATTTTGCAATTTCTTGTTGTAAAAGTTCCAAATTTTCTTTTCTTCTTGCAATAACAATAAGGTTTTTATTTCGTTTTGCAAAAACAATAGCGGCTGCATAACCTATGCCTGAACTAGCACCGGTTATGGCGGTATATTTTTTATGTGTATTGGTCATTTTTATTTTCTCTAATATTTTAAATTTTTGTTGGTGTTCGGTTCATTTAAATTACTTAATGTGAGGTAAGCACTCCTATCATGATAATAGGAGTCTAGTATTATTTCTGTTTGTTAATACTTTTATTCATTGATTATTTGTTTTTTGTTTGCCATGAATTGTGTGGTACTTCAAATTCTCTTGTTGTTTGTGCAATAGCATCATTTAACTGTTGAAGATTTAATGGTACGCAATAAGCAGGCTTTGCACGCTCAAACCGCCAACTGTTTGATAAAGTGCCTACATCAACATAATCATAGCCTCTACTTTCTAGTAGAGTGAAAATAATTTGTTTGGCAGCTAAGTCATCTCCAGCTATAGGAATTGCTCTCCTATCTGATTTATCATTGGGTTTTGCATCTTTAATAACATCTTTTGCGAGAATCGCATTAAAAACTTTAACTACTCTAGATTTATCAAGATTGGATCGGCTACACTAATTCATACAACTTTTTTAAGGGGTAAGGTAAACTTATCACAACTAAAAAAGGAACAAATATGAATAAGATTAAACGCAAAAGACGAACATTCACAGATGATTTTAAACACCAAATGGTCAGTCTTTATCAACATGGTAAATCACGTAGTGAAATCGTTGCCGAATATGATTTGACACCATCAGCTTTGGACCGTTGGATAACGCAAGCAAGCCAAAGCGGCTCATTTAAAACAAAAGATAATCGCAGTCCACAAGAACAAGAGTTAATCGCATTGCGTAAAGAGCTTAAACAGCTCCGTATGGAAAACGATATTTTAAAGCAAGCAGCACTGATAATAGGGCGAAAATCACAATACGGAAGTGAATGAAACCGCCACAGAAAATCACCTGCAACGACAATTTGATGTCGGTGATAAAAAACAAATTGTTGTTGCGGATTTAACCTATATTCAAGTTAAGCAACGTTGGAACTATTTATGTGTTTTAGTGAACTTATCCGATAGGCAAATTGTCGGTTATCATGTTGGTCAACATAAAACAGCAGAGCTTGTTATGTCGGCATTAAGCCAAATTAAACTGCCATTATCAAAATTGGATTTATTTCATTCAGACCGAGGCAAAGAGTTTGATAATCGGTTATTAGAGGCGTGTTTTAAGACATTTAATATCACGCATTCATTAAGCAAGAAAGGATGTCCTTATGACAATGCGGTAGCGGAAGCGACATTTAAAACAATTAAAACGGAATTTGTAAAAGGCCAACGTTTCAACTCAACGGCTGAGTTACAACGCGCTTTTTCGGCTTATGCCTATTGGTATAATCATAAACGATTACATTCTTCGTTAGGCTACTTGCCTCCCGTTGAATTTAAAAAACACTTACCCCTTAATTTTTTTGTTTGAAAATGTGTTGCCATTCCAAAGGCTTTTGTATTGACTGTGAAGACAGGTTCATTTGCATCGGCATCTATCTCATTAAATACCTCTCCGCAAATGGTTGCGAAATATATTCTTTTTTTAGAAACGCAATTAGGGTTAAAGTTACTTAATCGAACAACACGTTCACAAAATCTTACCGAATTTGGTAAGTAGTATTATGAGCGCTGTGTGAGTATTTTAGGTGAAGTTAAAGCCACCTCTATGCTTGCGCAACAGTTTTTAGATAAACCTAGTGGTGTGCTTAGAATTAGTACACCATTTACTTTTGGTAATTTTACTTTAGTGCCATTAATTAGTAGTTTTATGAAGTGTTATCCCCAAATTAGTGTCGATATACAATTAAGTGATCGTTATGTCGATTTAATTAAGGACGGTTTTGATATCGCTTTTCGGATTGGTGATTTGAGTGATTCAGGGCTTATTGCTCGTAAACTTAATCCTCATCAACTTATTTTTGCTGCCTCACCAGATTATTTAGCGCAATATGGTGTTCCATTAATACCTGATGATTTGAAAAAGCATCAATGCTTGATTTACCAATATGTGAATCAGAATAAAAAAGATCATGTTTGGTCGTTTATGATTAATGGTGAAATAGTTAATATTCCTATATTAGGGACATTTAAAAGTAATCAGACTTCAGCGTTAGCGATAGCTGCGATTAAAGGACTAGGTATCACCATGTTGCCAGAATCTATGTTACAAGAACCAATTAAGCAGAAAAAATTATTTCCCATATTACAAAAATTTTTACCACCTGCCAAGCCGCTTAATATGATTTGTGCTGCTGATCGTCAGCAACCACCAAAACTAAAAGCATTTATTGAATTTGTGTTGAATGCAATATCGTAATAGGTGTGTTTTTTATACATAATAAAAAAGGCGATTTGCTCGCCTTTTTTAACAGTTGTCATAAAAGAACCAATAGTTATTTTATCGTCACTAAAGTGCTCACTTCTTTACCTAACATATTGTTTAAATAAACTAAATCGTTGGCAGTTAAGGTTCCTACTGCATATTTTAATTGTAGTAAACTGGTTAAATAGTTATATTTTGCATCTGATAAATTTCGTTTAGAACTGTATAGTTGAGTTGTTGCAGTTAATACGTCGACAATTGTTCTTGTTCCTACTTGATAACCAGAATTGGTTGCTTCTAATGAACTTTGTGCAGAAACTACCGCTTGTTGATAAGCTTTGATGGCACTTATTGATGATGAAATATTATTGTATGATGAGCGAACTTGATTAATTACACCTCGATTGGTACTTTCTAATTTTTCGCTAAAACTGACGTAATTTTGTTGTGCTTGCTCAACTTTAGACATTGTTGCACCACCTGAAAAGATAGGTAGGTTTACACTGACGCCAACATAGTTATTCCCTGAATAAGATTTACCATGAGCGCCAGTCCCTACGCTATTACCGTATCTATCAGTTTTATTCAAATTAGTTGATGCATCTAAACTTGCTGTAGGTAAATGTCCCGCCTGTGAGAGTTTGATTTGTTCACGCGCTATGTCTTGATTTAACCTCATTGTTAATAAATTAAGATTAGATTTTTCAGATTGTTTTAACAGTGCGCTGATTTGTGCTGGTGATTCTGTTTTAAATGTATTGGTATTGACACTTGCTAAACTTGAATAAAAACGACCACTTACTTGGCGCAGTGCTTCAATGGCATTATTTAGATCATTTAATGCATTAACTTGTTGTGCAACAGTTAAGTCATAATTGGCTTGAGCGTTTTGTACATCAGTGATTGCTACTAAACCAACTTGATGTTGTTGACGAGTTTGTTCTAACTGACGGCCAATTGCTTTTTTCTGTGCATCAATAAAGCTTAATGCATCAAGTGCTTTTAATACATTAAAATAAGCGACAGAAGTATTTAAGATTAATGTTTGACCTTGGTATTGATAGGCAATATCAGCAATACTTGCTTGTTTTTTAGTAATATCTAAGGCTTTCCAATTTGAGAAATTAAAAATGCTTTGAGATACTGCGACTTGGTATAAGTTGCCGCTTTTAGATTTTACACCACTTGTATCACGTCGACCATGAGTAACACCGTAGGAAGCACTTAAACCAACTTGTGGTAGTAAACTTGCACGAGAACCTGAAATTGCTGCGTATGCTTTATTTTTTTCAGCTAATGAACTGCGTAGATCTGGGTTAGTTTCTTTTGCTTGTTCATAAACTTGTATCAAATTTTCAGCAAAGACAGATTGGCTTAACGCTAAGCCAATTAAAAAGGTTAAGGTTTTTTTCATCAATCTTCTCTTTAAAAATCATTAAAATATAGTAGTATTTTTAATAGCGTAATTTTAACAGATAATTAGTATATAGTAAGTATAGTTTGTGTGTCATTCGCACTTTTTATTCAAATTCAACTTAAATTTGAGATTTTATATGAAAATTAAAAACAGTCTGGTAAATTTTGACAAAAATGATGTGTTTAATTTAACAAAACGAATCTTGTATAAAGGTTTTTTTTCTTTGCTTGAATATCGTTTTCAATATCGAAAATTTGATGGTTCAATTAGTGAGATTGTAACTCGTGAAATTTTAGAACGTGGGCATGCGGTTGTACTTTTAGCATATGATGTAAAACGTGATGAAGTTGTGCTAATTGAGCAAATCCGGATTGCTGCGATTGAAACCCAAGATAGTCCTTGGATACTAGAACTTATTGCAGGTATGATGGATCATGAGAATGAATCATTTGAAGAAGTAGCAAGACGTGAAGCAATGGAGGAGGCGGGAGTTGTTATTGGTCGATGTAAACCCATCATCAGTTATTTAGCATCTCCTGGAGGTTTAACTGAACAATTGCACATTTTGGTGGGTGAAGTTGACTCATCAACCGCTGAAGGCATTCATGGTATTGACGAAGAAAATGAAGATATTAAAGTTCATGTAGTAAGTCGAACTCAAGCTTATCAATGGGTTAAAGATGGAGTGATTAACAATGCTGCATCAATTATTGCGCTTCAGTGGCTAGAACTTAATCATGAGCTCTTAAGAAAAGAGTGGAAATAACTTTTTAGGCATCATTTTTAATTATTTCTTTCATAAATGTGAGAACTATTTTACACTTTAATAGAATGCTAGGATTTATAATAAATTGTTTTTTCAGTCACAATGTCTATTGTGTTGTTGACATTATTAACCATGATTATAGATTAATAGACAATTGGGGTGAATTTTGGAGTCATTTCTAAAACTTCCAATCTGTAATAAAAATTACGGTAAAATATTACATATAACTGATACTCATCTTTTCGCTGATGACAATGCTTCATTGCTTGGTGTTAATTCTAATGCAAGTTTTCTAGCGGTTATAAATGAAGTTGAACGTAGTAATAATAAGTTTGATTTAATTGTAGCAACTGGTGACTTTGTACAAGATGGTTCTAAAAAAGCTTATGCTCGTTTTGCGGAACAAATAATTAAATTTGATACTCCTTGTGTGTGGCTGGCTGGCAATCATGATAATTATTCGTATATGCAAGATGTGTTTGCAAATTATCAACTTGTTGATAATAAGGTAGTTTTGTTGGGAGATAAATGGCTAATTATTTTATTGAATAGCCAAGTTGTTGGTCAGGCTTACGGTTTTTTGTCTGGATCTGAACTTAAGTTTTTACATAATGTTTTAACTGAACATCCTAATAGAAATGCATTAGTTTTTTTACACCACCATCCAGTTAATTCTGGTTGCCATTGGTTAGATCATCATATTTTAAAAAATAGTGACCACTTAGAGAAAATTATTCAAAAACATCCCAATGTAAAAGGAATTGGGTGGGGACATATTCATCAAAAACAAGATTATGTTTGGCATAATTGTAAGGCATTTTCAACTCCTTCCACTTGTTTTCAATTTAAACCTGAATGTTACGATTTTCAATTATCAAGCGACGATGCACCAGGTTGGCGGGAAATCACACTTAAGATTGATGGTTCTATTGATAGTGATGTTTATCGATTAAAGGATAATCAGTTTTTGCCTGATGTTTCTCAAAATGGTTATTAGTAGTTAGTAATCATAATAAGTTTAAAATAGGTTAATAATTACAACAAAGGTGCGAAAAAGTAAAAAAGCCGCTCGACAATGCGTTGCCAAATAGGGCGTTGATTCCACTCTTTGGTGTTTATTTCATCTGAATTAGATAAATATTTTTGTAAAAGATTTGATAAAGATTTAGCGAACTCTGCATCATCAATCACAGTTGTAATTTCAAAATTAAGCCACAAACTGCGCATATCTAAATTGACAGTACCGACAAGACTTAATTGATTGTCAATTAAAACACTTTTGGTATGTAGCAAATTATCATTGAATTGATAGAGTTTTACTCCGCCGTTTAATAATTCAGAAAAGAATGCTCGACTTGCCCATTTTACCATTAATGAGTCATTATTTTTAGGAATGATGATGATGACTTCAACACCTCGCTGTGCAGCTGTGCATACAGCATGTAAAATATCATCACTTGGTACTAAATAAGGTGTAGTGAAAATAATTTGTTCTTGTGCCGAATAAATTGCTGTTAATAATACTTGGTGGATCATGTTTTCCATATAACCCGGACCCGATGCTATTAATTGCATAATGTGTTTATTATCTTCAGGTGGTTCAGCGAAATCAGTGATTTTCGGTAGTGATAAATATTTGCCAGTTTCTAATTCCCAATCACTGGCATATAAGGCACCCATGAGTGTTGTAACAGGGCCATTCATTCTGACCATGATATCAACCCATTTGCCAACATGTTTATTTTGTTTGAAGAAACGCGGATCGACAATATTCATACTACCAGTATAAGATATATAGTTATCGATAATAGCTACTTTGCGGTGTTGACGTAAATCTAACCGCCTAAACATAAATCGAAGTAAATTTACTTGTAAGGCTTCGACAATGATGATGCCTGCAGTACGCATTCTTTTACTAGCATTACTTTTAATAAAATGTCTGCTACCAGCAGAATCAACCATTAATCGGCAAGTTACACCTCGTTTAGTTGCTTGAATAAGAGCTTGCTCGACATCATCAGCACGACCACCTTCATTCCATATATAAAATACCATTTCAATATTTGATGTCGCATGATTTATATCATCAATTAAACGGTCAAAAATTATGTTTGTTTCACTCAGTAACTCAATATGATTGCCATTAATTCCATCAAGACCAGTTTGATGTTTACAAAGTTGAAAAATCGGTTTGCTGACTAGGCTAACTTTGTTGGTGAATATGTCAGGAAAGTCACTTAGTTGGTTAATAAACTTGGAAATAGTCGGGCGCATTTTTTGTGCGCGTTTAACTCGTTGCTGACCCAAGTGAGCTTCGCCCAGTGAAAAATAAAGAATCACACCGACAAGCGGTAAAATATAAATAACTAGCATCCATGCAATAACATAAGTTGTCGGTCTTCGCTTAAAGACAATCCGTAAAGTTGTTGAAACAATGATCAACCAATAAATAAGGAAGATCAAAGTACTAATTAATGCATGAAATGAGGTAAATTGCATATTTAATTAGCTATCAGTTAGGTTTAACTTGGTTATTGGATCTTTAGTACAATCATAATTTTGAAATACTTCAGGTAATGGTTTTGGATTATTATGTTTATCTACTGAAACATATGTGAATACGGCATCTGTTATGCAAAACCGTTGTGTTGAATCCGATGTATCTATGACTTTTTTAACCCAAACTTCAATACCAATTGTGATAGAGGTTTTTCCAGTTTTGATGCAATGAGCATAACAACAAACAACATCTCCTACCATTGCGGGCTTGTAAAATGTAATACTACTAGCATTAACGGTTACAACTCGATTTCTGGCTATTTCTTTTGATAAAATACCTCCAGCGAGATCCATTTGAGACATTATCCATCCACCAAAAATGTGACCATGCGGATTAGTGTCAGCAGGCATTGCTAGCGTTCTAAGTACTAATTGACCTTTAGGGGCTATATTTTGTGTCATGCTAAATTACTCCGTATGTACAATTTATTTATTTTCGGTATCTTTATTCATATTTTTATAGATATAGATACCTGATATCAACGATAATAGTAAGGATGCACCAGGTAAAATAAATACTTTAAATATCCAAAAGAAATCATCTGTCATGTAATAGGTCGCACCTAAACTAATGGTGCCACATAATATAAAAAAGAAGATCCATAATAAATTTAATTTATTCCATATGTTGGTCTCTAGTTGTATTTCTTTACCTAACATTGTTTGAAGTAGGTTTTTTTTGAAAAAAAATTGGCTAACTAATAGGGCTGAGGCAAATAAGAAATTAATAATAGTTACTTTCCATTTAATAATATTGGGATCACGCATATAGAGTGTGAATCCACCAAAAACCATAACCATCAGATAAGAAATTAGTTCTACTTTATCTAATTTTCTATATAAAATTAGAACAAGAAGAAAACACAAGGTAGCAGCAATCATTAATGCTTGAACGCCAACAAAAATATCATACTTGGTTAGAAATACAAAAAAGAATACAAGAGGAATAAAATTTAAAAGTTGTTTCATTCAATTATTGTCCTAGCACTAAAGATGAATTGATATATTTTAAATAAAAAGCCTATTGGAATAGGCTTATTTTTTGTGATGAAGTTCGGGATGGGCTTTGCAATCACCCGACTGGCAATGGCCATATAGATATAAACTGTGAAAAGTTAAATTAACACCATATTGTTCAGCAATCTCTTTTTGTCTAGCATTGATAATATCATCACGAAATTCAAATACTTCGCCACAATCTAAACAAATTAAATGATTATGATGTTGTTGTGTTGCTAGTTCAAATACTGCCTTGCCACCCTCAAAGTTATGACGAGTAACAATTCCAGCATCATCAAATTGATTCAAAACACGGTAAACTGTAGCAAGTCCAATTTCTTCTCCCATATTAAGTAGTTTTTTGTAAAGATCTTCTACAGTAATGTGTTGGCATGAAGGATCTCGTAATAATTCTAAAATCTTTAATCGTGGTAACGTAACCTTTAAACCAGCACTTTTGAGTGCTTCGTTATTATCATTATCATGATTTGTCATATTACTTCCCAATTAATTTATTGATCATAATTCATTATAGGAACTATGTACGGTAAATAAAAGAAATCAATTCAATAGACTAAATTTTCATTTCTGTTTTGACTTGATTTACCCAATTGTTAATACGTTCTTCAGTTAATTCTGGTTGACGATCTTCATCAATGGCTAAACCAATGAAATGAGTGTCATCAATTAAGCTTTTAGATGCTTCGAAACTATAACCTTCGGTTGACCAGTGTCCAACAATTTTTGCTCCTTTAGGTTCAATAATATCGCGGAGTGTTCCCATAGCATCACAGAAATATTCTGCATAGTCTTCTTGATCGCCACAACCAAAGATAGCCACTGTTTTACCACTAAAATCAATTTTTTCTAAATTGGGAAAAAAGTCATCCCAGTCAGCTTGAGATTCACCATAGTACCAAGTTGGAATACCGAAAAATAGGTAATCGTATTGTTCAATGTTTTCTTTAGTGGCTTTTGCAATGTCGAAAAGATCAGCTTTGTCACTACCTAAAATGAGTTGGATTTGCTTTGCTACATTTTCTGTATTACCTGTATCACTACCAAAAAAAATACCAACTTGTTTCATATTTGTACCTTTACTATCTATGATATTAAAATATTTTAGGAGTATATCATTGTCACTTATTATCAGCAATAATTCTAAATTACACAGAACATAAGTTATTATGTGCTATACAATTTATTTATCTTGCATTAAAATTATTGCCTATTTTTTATATTAAATTAGGCTGTGGAATTTCATTATGAATTTGCATGAGTATCAATCTAAATATCTTTTTAAACAATATAATTTGCCTGTACCTGAAGGGTATGTTTGTAACTCAATCGGTGAAATACAAGATACATTAGCTGAATTATCTTCAGGGACAAATTTAGGAGCTTGGGTTGCTAAATGTCAAGTTCATGCAGGGGGAAGGGGTAAAGCTGGTGGTGTTATTTGTACTCAAAACTATAGTGAAATAATGCAATTTGCTGAAAAATGGTTAGGGCAAAATCTAGTTACTTATCAAACCACCGATAAAGGTCAACCAGTTAATAAGATTTTAATTGAAAAAGCGTCTAATATTCAGAAAGAACTTTATTTAGGAGCAGTGGTTGATCGTAGTTCCAAGCGTGTAGTAATTATGGCTTCGACAGAAGGTGGTGTTGATATTGAAAGCGTTGCTGAAAAAACACCATATTTAATTTATAAAACTTCACTTGATCCGTTAACTGGTCCCTGTGCTTACCAAGGGCGTGAACTTGCGTTCAAATTGGGATTAACAGGTAAATTAATTAATCAATTTACAAAGTTATTTGTTAATTTTGCAAAACTATTTTTAGAAAATGATGTTTCATTAGCTGAAGTTAATCCATTAGTGATTACTGATTCCGATGAACTAATTTGTTTGGACGCAAAAGTTGTGTTAGATGATAATGCCATTTTTAGACATCCTAATTTAAATATTTTAAGGGACACAACTCAAGAAGATGAACGTGAGTCAATTGCCGCAAAACAAGGTATTAGCTATGTATCTTTAAATGGCAATATTGGTTGTATGGTTAATGGTGCAGGTCTTGCGATGGCAACTATGGATATTATTAAACTACATGGTGGTTCGCCTGCTAACTTTTTGGACGTTGGGGGTGGCACAACGAAAGAGCGTGTTGCTGAAGCATTTAAGTTAATATTATCTGACAAAAACGTGAAAGCGATTTTGGTTAATATTTTTGGTGGTATTGTTCGTTGCGATTTAATCGCCGATGGAATTATCAGTGCAATTAAAGAAATAGGTCTTACTGTTCCTGTTGTTGTTCGCCTTGAAGGTAACAATGCACAGCTTGCTCGAGAAATTTTAGCTAAAAGTAAATTAAATGTTACTACTGCCGAAAGTTTACTAGATGCGGCCCAAAAAATTGTTGCTGTTGCCAAATAATAGGACGCATGGAGAATAGTTATTATGTCAATTTTAGTTAATAAAGAAACAAAAGTTATCTGTCAAGGATTTACTGGTAGTCAGGGAACTTTTCATTCTGAACAAGCGCTTGCCTATGGTACTAAGTTAGTTGGTGGTGTGACGCCAGGTAAAGGTGGAACAACCCATTTAGGTTTACCTGTTTTTAATACTGTTAAAGAAGCGATTGTTGCAACTGGTGCAACAGCTAGTGTTATTTATGTACCAGCAGCATTTGGTAAGGATTCTATTTTGGAAGCGATTGATGCAGGCATTAAGCTAATAGTCTGTATTACTGAAGGTATTCCAACTCTAGATATGCTTGTTGTTAAGGCAAAGTTACAACAAAATGATGTCGTAATGATTGGACCAAATTGCCCTGGTATTATTGTTCCTGATGAATGTAAAATTGGTATTATGCCTGGACATATTCATCGTGCTGGAAAGGTTGGCATTGTTTCGCGTTCTGGAACGTTAACTTATGAAGCGGTTAAACAAACAACGGATATTGGTTTAGGGCAATCCGTATGTATAGGTATAGGAGGTGACCCTATACCTGGTAGTGATTTTATTTCTATTTTAGCATTGCTTGAGCAAGATCCTAAAACTGAAGTTATTGTAATGATAGGTGAAATCGGTGGTAGTGCTGAAGAAGAAGCAGCTGAATATGTTAAAAAACATGTGACTAAACCTGTTATAGCTTATATTGCTGGTGTTTCAGCTCCATCAGGAAAACGTATGGGGCATGCAGGTGCAATTATTTCAGGAAAGAAAGGAACAGCGGTAGAAAAATCTAAAGCATTGCAATCTGCAGGTATTACAGTTGTAACAAGCCTTACCGATATAGGTGATGCAGTAAAAAAACAACTCAAAATATAAATTTTTTGATGTATATCAATTTTATTCTGTGATTATCGGTGTATAATGCTTGGCAATAACGTAAAAATTTGTGAGCATTTAAGGATTAGGGAGCGTTTATGCTAGATATAGTAGAACTTTCACGGCTCCAGTTTGCTCTTACTGCAATGTATCATTTTATTTTTGTTCCATTAACGCTAGGATTAGCGTTTATGCTAGCAATTATGGAAACGGTATACGTTGTTAGTGGTAAGCAAGTCTGGAAAGATATGACAAAATTCTGGGGTAAACTGTTTGGTATCAACTTTGCAGTAGGTGTCGCAACAGGTTTAACCATGGAATTTCAATTTGGTACTAACTGGTCTTATTATTCGCATTATGTGGGAGATATTTTTGGTGCACCGTTAGCTATTGAAGGTTTAATGGCATTCTTTTTAGAATCAACCATGGTAGGTTTATTTTTCTTTGGTTGGGATAGATTAAGCCGTGGTAAACATTTAATGGTAACTTGGTGTGTCGCATTTGGCTCTAACCTTTCAGCTCTTTGGATTTTAGTCGCTAATGGTTGGATGCAATTCCCAATAGGTTCTGAATTTAACCCTATTAATTCACGCATGGAAATGGCTAATTTCTATGAGTTAATTACTAATACAGTTGCTCAATATAAATTTGTTCATACTGTTGCAGCAGGTTATTTAACAGGTGCTATTTTTATTTTAAGTATTAGCTCTTACTATTTGTTAAAAAAACGTGATGTTGCCTTTGCCAAACGATCTTTCGCTGTTGCAGCCACATTTGGATTTATTATGTCAATCGTTGTGGCGATTATGGGTGATGAAGCTGGTCATGAGATGACAACTGTTCAGCCAGCTAAACTTGCAGCAATTGAAGCAGAATGGGAAACTCAACCTGCACCAGCATCATTTAATGTTATTGCTTTTCCATCACAAAGCAATAAAGAAAACTTGTTTGCAATAGAGATCCCATATGTTATGGGAATAATGACCACTCGTTCACTTGATACTCAAGTAACAGGATTAAAAGATATTTTAGCAAATAATGAAAAAAGAATTCGCAATGGGATATTAGCCTATAGTAATTTGGAGAAGATCCATCAGGGTAATCAAGACCCTAATGTACTGAAAGCTTTTGAAGATAATAAATCTGATTTAGGTTATGGTTATTTAGTCAAACGTTTTACTGATCGTGATAATTTGGCTATACCTCAGGCTACTGAAGAACATATAAAGGCTGCGGTAGAAGACTCAATTCCTACAGTTTGGCCACTATTTTGGGCTTTCAGAGTTATGGTCGGCCTTGGTGTATTAATGATTTTGGGTACTGGGTTTGCTTTATGGACTACTTATAAAAATAAAATTGGTGAAAAGCGTTGGTTACACCGCATATTAATTCTTTTTTTACCGTTCCCTTGGCTGGCATGTGAGTCAGGTTGGTTTGTTGCCGAGTATGGACGCCAACCTTGGGCAATTCAAGACATCTTACCGACTGGAGTAGCAAATTCTTCATTAACAGCAGGTGAAGTGTTATTCACTATGGTTCTTATTTGTGGACTTTATACACTATTCTTAATTGCTGAATTATTCTTAATGTTTAAATTTGCTCGCTTAGGGCCAAGTTCTTTAGGCACAGGCAATTATCATTATGAAAAAACACAACCGGTAACAGATAGGACATAGGGAGTATACACAATGATTGATTACGAGATTGTACGCGTCATCTGGTGGGTGCTGATTAGTGTTGTTTTAATCGGTTTTGTTGTAACGGATGGTTTTGATATGGGCGTTGGTATTTTATTACCGTTTATTGGTAAGACTGATACAGAACGTCGCATTATGATTAATGCAATTGCTCCTCATTGGGATGGTAACCAAGTATGGTTAATTACTGCTGGTGCAGGAATATTTGCTGCTTGGCCAATGGTATACGCTGCGTCGTTTTCTGGTTTTTATATTGCAATGATTTTAGTTCTTTGTGCGCTATTTTTTAGACCAATTGGTTTTGATTATCGCAGTAAACTAGAAAATTCAAAATGGCGTAATTTATGGGATGCTGGTATTTTTGCAGGTAGCTTTGTGCCAGCATTAGTTTTTGGTGTTGCTTTTGGTAACTTATTAGAAGGTGTTCCTTTCCGATTTGATAACTCTTATCGTGTATTTTATGATGGTAACTTCTTTGGTTTGCTTAATCCTTTTGCATTGTTGACTGGCGTTGTTAGCTTAATGTTATTTGTTGCTCATGGTGGTGCTTGGTTACAAATGAAAACATCAGGGGAACTTTATTTAAGAGCCAGAAAGGCTACACAAATTGCTAGCTTAGTAATGTTAATTGCATTTGTTTTGGCTGGAGTTTGGGTTGCATTTGGCATTCATGGTTATGAAGTTACCAGTGTGATTGATTATAATGCAGCATCTAATCCATTGACTAAAACAGTTTCTACTGATGCTTCATGGTTAGATAACTATCTGAATTATCCAGTTTTATGGATAGTCCCTGTTTTAGGTATGGTGTTACCACTGCTTACTATTCTTTTTTCTAGTCTAAACAAAAATGCATTAGTATTTATTTCATCAGTATTAACAATTGCCTGTGTTTTATTTACCTATGGTATTGCAACTTTTCCATTTATTATGCCTTCAAGCATTATGCCAAATGCAAGTTTAACAATATGGGATGCATCATCAAGCCAATTAACACTTAATATTATGTTTATTGTGGTTCTTATATTTTTACCTATTGTCCTTATATACACTATTTGGTCATATATCAAAATGTTTGGAAGACTAGATAAAAATCATATTGAAAATAATAAACATTCTCTTTATTAAGGAACTATTATGTATTACATTTTGTGGTTTATAGGAATTATTGCTGCATGTATGCTATCGGCTGTTACAGGTTTGTTAGTTGAAAGGGGTAGCGAAAAAGAAACTAATAACAAATAATATCAAGTATAAATTAATAAAAAGGTGACAAATAGTCACCTTTTTAATTAGTAAGTAAAATATTAGCAATAAAGGAAAATGATAATTGTTTTCATTTGCTGTTTTTTATATCATAGTGCAGCGAAGTTTATATTCAGATATAATAACACCAAATTTGATTAGTGTGATTTGGATATGAAACAATTCAATTGGAATGCAAGAGTTTATTATGAAGACACAGATGCAGGCGGTGTAGTTTATCATGCTAGATATCTAGCATTTTTTGAAAGAGCAAGGACTGAAATTTTAAGACAACTAGGAATTAGCCAACAGACCTTATTACAAGAAAATATTGCGTTTGTTGTTAAAAAAATGGATATTAGCTACCATTTTCCTGCTCGTTTAGATGATATGCTTACTATTAGTACTAAGGTGGATCAAACTCGCAAAGCATCTATTATTTTCAAACAGACTATTGTTAATCAAAATGAACGAGTTATCAGCACAGCAGATGTGCTTATTGCCTGTGTAGATATCGCTAAGATGAAGCCATGCGGGCTTCCTAAGTTATTAGTTTTGGAGTTTATATAAGTGGAAAATCTGAACATTATTAATCTATTTTTGCAAGCGGGGTTGTTAGTACAATGTGTTATGTTATTGCTACTTACTTTTTCTGTTATATCATGGGCTATTATATTTCAACGGAGTAAGATTTTAGGAAAAGCTAAAAAACAAGTTGAGGAATTTGATAATAGTTTTTGGGCTGCTGATGATTTAAATATTTTATTTGATAAAGCGAAATTTTATAAAGAAGAAATTAGTGGTACAGAGCATATTTTTTATTCAGGTTTTAAGGAGTTTTCACGGCTTTATCAAATTAATCCAAATATGGCAGAATCTGCTTTAGATGGAGCATTGCGTTCTATGCGTTTAGCTATGAATCGTGAACTTGATATCCTTGAATTACACATTCCTTTTCTAGGTACAGTAGGTTCTATTAGTCCATATATTGGTTTGTTTGGTACTGTTTGGGGAATTATGCATGCATTTATTTCTTTAGGTGCAGTTAAACAGGCAACGTTACAGATGGTTGCGCCAGGGATTGCTGAAGCATTAATTGCAACCGCAATTGGTCTATTTGCTGCTATTCCTGCCGTACTTGCTTATAATCGTTTATCATTGAGTGTGAGTCGAATTGAACAAAGCTATCTTAACTTTATTGATGAATTTTCTGCAATTTTACAACGCCAAGCAGTTGCTGTTAGGAAATAATTATGAGTAGAAGCAGACGTTCTCGTTATTCGACTAAATCTGAGATCAATATAGTACCTTTACTTGATGTACTATTAGTATTAGTGCTTATTTTTATGGCAACGGCACCAATTATTAGTCAAAGTGTTGAAGTTGATCTACCTGAAGCATCGGAATCTAAGACGATTTCACCATCAGAAACTAAACCAATCATTATTGAAGTGTCAGGCGTTGGAGTTTATGCTCTAATTATTGAGCAGGACCGTCAAGCTAATTTACCACAAGAAAAAATTGTTGCAGAAGTTAAGCAACAGATGTTGCTTAATGAAAAGGCTGTGTTTTTAGTTGGTGGAGCTAAAGATGTTCCCTATGAAGAAATTATAAAAGCGTTGAATTTATTACAATCAGCAGGTGTTAAGTCTGTAGGATTAATGACTCAACCAATTTAAATATTATAAAAGATGTCAGCAATGTCTCATAAGTCAAATTCAAAATTAAGTATAGCTATTGTAATATCTATTATACTACATATGATTTTAATTATTATTTTAGGTTACCGAGTTATGTATAGTAATGATGTTAATTATGGTAGCTTTAACGGCAATTCTATTGATGCTATTATGGTTGATCCTTCTGTAATGGATGAACAATACCAAAGACAACTAAAAACACAGATTAGCCAAAAACGGGCTGAGCAACAAAGGCAGCAACAAATAGAAGAGCAGGCTCAAGCTTTACAAGAACAGCAACTGGCTCAACAGCAACGACTTAAAGAGTTAGAAAGAGAGCGCTTAAAAGTAGAAGAACTACAAAAGAAAGAGGCAGAGGCTGCACAGGCGGCACGGGTAGCAAGGCAAAAAGAAGAAGATGAACGTAAAGCTAAAGAACAGTTAGAAGAGCAGCAAAGACAAGCTGAAAAGCAGCGTTTAGAACAACAGCAAGCGGAATTGGCTAAACAAAAAGCTGAGCAAGAAGCTAAATTAAAAGCTGAGCGAGAGCTATTAGAAAAGCAACGTGAGGAAAATCAACGTAAACAAGAAGAGTTAATTAAACAAAAAGCTGAACAAGAAGCTAAAGCTAAAGCCGAACAGGAAATTATAGAAAAGCAGAGAATTGAAAATGAACAAAAACAAGCTGAGTTAGCTAAAGAGAAAGAAGAGCAAGCAAAAAAGCAAGCCACTGAAAAAGCTGCTGCCGATAAAGCTAAGCGAGCTGCACAAGCTAAAAAAGATAAAGAACTTGATAATTTACTAAACGGGTTAACATCAGGCACATCTAATCCATCAGGTGGTGCTGCTAGTCGTAAAGGTGTTTCTGATGGAGAGCTAAATAAATACAAATCATTAGTTCAAAATGCGATTAGTAATAAGTTTATTAATCCTAATAAATTATATAGTGGCCGAAATTGTGTATTAGAAATTCAAATTGCACCCGATGGTTTATTGCTTGATGTGAGTGCAAAAGGTGGTGATGATGCATTATGTCGAGAAGCCCTTTCTGCAACTAAACAAGCTATTATTCCAAAACCTGCGAGCACATTTTATAATCAAGTAAAAATAATGACAATTGACTTTCAACCAAAATAGTTTTTATTCGCAAACGCTATATTTCCAGAAATTTTTTTAAAATAAATTAACAATATCTTCAAATTAAAATGTTGAAATTATATTAATCATCCCTATATATAGTCTATTCATTCCGAATAAAGTTACTTAAGTGAAAGAAGGAGCAGAATATGACGACAATTGTCAGTGTCCGTCGTGAAGGTCAAGTGGTTATAGGTGGCGATGGGCAAGTTACGCTCGGCGAGCGTATTATTATGAAGGGAAATGCTCGTAAAGTTCGTCGTTTATATAATAACAAAGTGATTGCAGGTTTTGCTGGCGGTACAGCAGATGCTTTTACACTATTTGAACTGTTTGAAAGAAAACTAGAGATGCATCAAGGACATTTAACTAAAGCAGCTGTCGAACTAGCTAAAGACTGGCGAACAGATAGAATGCTACGTAAGCTAGAGGCACTACTTGCTGTTGCTGATGAAAGTGCATCATTGATTATTACAGGTACTGGTGATGTCATTCAACCAGAAGATGACTTAATTGCTATTGGTTCTGGAGGCCCTTATGCGCAAGCAGCGGCACGAGCACTACTAGATAATACCTCACTTTCTGCACATGATATTGTGCAAAAATCATTATCGATTGCTGGAGACATTTGTGTTTATACCAATAATTTCCAAACAATTGAAGAACTTAATTATTAATCTGATTTAAGAGAAATTTAACTATGTCTGAAATGACTCCTCGTGAAATTGTAAGCGAACTAAATCAACATATTATTGGGCAAGAAAAAGCAAAACGTTCTGTTGCAATTGCGTTACGTAATCGTTGGCGCCGTATGCAACTAGATGAAACATTACGTCATGAAGTTACACCAAAAAATATACTTATGATTGGGCCAACAGGTGTTGGTAAAACTGAAATTGCAAGACGTCTAGCCAAATTAGCGCATGCACCGTTTATTAAAGTAGAAGCAACTAAGTTTACCGAAGTTGGTTATGTGGGGAAAGAAGTTGATTCAATTATTCGGGATTTAACTGATTCTGCAGTAAAAATGATCCGTCAAGAGGCGATTGAACGCAATCGTAATCGAGCGGAAGAATTAGCTGAAGAGCGCATTTTGGATGTACTTGTACCACCAGCTAAAGATGGGTGGGGACAAGTTGAAGATAATAATACAACAGCAAGACAAGCTTTCCGCAAAAAATTACGTGAAGGTTCACTTGATGACAAAGAGATAGAAATCGAATTAGCTGGTGTTAATATTGGTGTTGAAATTATGGCTCCTCCAGGTATGGAAGAGATGACCAATCAATTACAGTCAATGTTTCAAAATTTAGGTGGACAAAAAACAAAACCACGTAAAATGAAGATTAAAGATGCGCTCAAACAACTCATTGAAGAAGAAGCTGCTAAATTGGTTAATCCTGATGATCTTAAACATGAGGCGATTGAAGCAGTAGAACAAAATGGAATTGTTTTCATTGATGAAATAGATAAAGTTTGTAAACGTGGTAATTCTTCAGGCCCAGATGTTTCACGTGAGGGAGTGCAACGGGATCTTTTACCATTGGTTGAAGGTTGTACAGTGTCGACTAAACATGGATCTGTTAAAACGGATCATATTTTGTTCATTGCATCAGGTGCTTTCCAAACAGCAAATCCATCTGATTTAATTCCCGAATTACAAGGCAGATTACCAATTAGGGTTGAATTACAAGCTCTAACAAGTGAAGATTTTGAACGTATTTTAACCGAACCAAATGCTTCACTTACTGTTCAGTATAAAGCTCTAATGGCAACAGAAGGTGTTAACATCGATTTTACCTCGGATGGCATTCGTAAAATTGCGGAATCAGCATGGCAAGTAAATGAGCAAAATGAAAATATTGGTGCCCGTAGGTTGCATACTGTTTTGGAACGCTTAATGGAAGATGTTTCATTTGAAGCTAGTGAACTCGGTGGAGAAACTGTAACTATTGATGCTAAATATGTAAGCGATCATTTAGATAAGCTTGTTGCAGATGAAGATCTAAGTAAGTTTATTTTATAAAAGTTTAACTTCTAAACATAAAAAGGTGAAGATGAATTTGCTCAACTTCACCTTTTTTATTGTTACTTTCTTATTAGCTCGCCTAAGATATCTGCAGCTTTTGATTTAGATTTTGAATTATCTTTAGAGTCATGAGTTTTTAATTTTTCGCGGAGTTTGTCTAAACGTTCTTGTAATTTATCACTTAGTGCATCGGTAATTAATTTACTCATATCTATTTGATAATGAAGATTAGCAAATTGCCCATAAATACGTAGTGGTATTGTTAACTTTTGCAGTTTACTAATTGTTTCACTTTTACCGTTCCAGCCACCTAATATTTTTAAATTCAAATTAACATCCAAATCTTGTTTTAAAAAACCAACTCGCCCTGAGCCATCAATGACATCAAGAGTTTCAGAATTGGCATTTAATGTCGACAATTGCAAATTACCTTGCCTTAAGTTACCAATAGCTGAAATTTTATGGAATTCAGTATATTTTTTTTGATTTTCAGGAGTCATGATGTCCTTTGAATATTGAGTTGCTATATTTTGGATGATTCTTTGAATATTTAAATTATTTAGCCTTGCATTAGTCACTACTATATTCAAATTTCCTTGCAAGTTGGCTAAGATTTTTGAACCAGATAAGCTGTTGCTTTCTAAATCTCCAGTAGCGTTAAATAAACCCTCTAAATCATGAGCTATATTTAATTGATTAAAAAATGTATTTAAATCAACATTTGATATTTTGGTATTAAGCTTCATTAGTGTACTTTTTTGTTTACCATTTGCTAAACCAGTTGCAGCTATATGGCCATTAGCAATATCAAAGTTAATCTTTTTAAATATTGCAATACCTTCCTCATTGGTCATATCAATGTCAATATTATTTAATGTTACTTTGTTAGCATTAATCTGTTTAATATTTAATTTAGCTTTAGCATTAAAATTATTCAGAAAGTTTAATTCATTATTGGTTTTTGTGACATTCGACACCACTGGTGAAGTTTGTTGAGGATTTGCTTCTTTATTTGAATTTTGACTTGTTTTCAAGAACGAAGTGAGATCGATTTTATCTGAATTTAACTGCAAATTTATATATGGTTTATTTGCTAAATCAGCATTTATTGTAGCAGTAAAATGATTTTCATTGATTGAAAAAGCTAAATTTTGGCTTTTAAGTAACATTTGTGGATGTTGGTAGTTAAATACACCGCTAATGTTACCTTTTAGCTCTTTTGTTGAATTGTCTACACCTTTATAAATGAAATCTAATTTCTTTAAATCGATTAACGCTTGTTCTGGAAATTGATTTAAATCGACATATGCATGTATCAAATAAGATAAATCTTGTTGATTTTTATCTATATTACCTTTTAAATCGATAGAAATATTTTTTTCACTATTTTGTTCTAACACTAGATTAATATTTCTAAAGTTAATTAAATCATTATTATGTTGTAATGTCACAGTACTATCACTAACTTCAAATTTATTTAAGCTAAATTTCCAATTAGATGAAATTTCTTGATCTTTAGAATCAGTTGGTTTATTCGTAGTCGTATTAGATGATGTTTTTGTACCATTTTTTGCAATATTGCCTTTACTTTCATTGGTGATACTGATAACTGCTGATTTTATAAAAACATTTTTGACTGATAATTTTTTGGAGAATAGAGGTAGTAACTCAACGTCTAATCTCATATTATCTGCAGCTAAAAGGGGTTTTGAAGCTCCTGCATCAGTTAGCTTAATTGAATCAGTTAAAATACTCACTTGCGGCCATATATGCCAACGTAAATTTCCATCGATGGATAATTCATATCCTGTTTTATCTTTAACTGTATCAGAAATAAACCCACGAAAGTTGTTGGGATCAACAAAAACAATCAATGAAACAATACTAATTGTTATGACTAGAATTAAGGCAAATAGAATAACCAATATTTTTTTGATCATATTAATGTTCCTTCGTTATGGTTATCAATTATTCAGTCTTTATCAATACGGCTGGCAACAGCACCATACTGGTCTTTATATTTTGCATCTAACCTCCGATTGTATGGTCTTGCCGCAGGACCACTTAGCGTTTCAAAACTGAGCGCACCAATTGTCATTCCAGGCCTAAGTGCTAATGGAATTTTTCCTGAATTATAAAATTCTAATACAATTTGTCCTTGCCAGCCAGGGTCGATACGATGAGCTGTAACGTGAACCATTAGACCTAATCTAGCAAGTGATGAACGGCCATCTAACCAGCCAACTAAATCGTCAGGAATAGTGACTGATTCTAAAGTTACAGCTAATGCTAGCTCACCAGGATGTAAGTAAAAGGCGTCACCTTCAGGTAATACTATTTCTTCACTCATCACTCGTTCCAAGACTGCAGATACTTCTTCTTTTGGACCACTTAAATCTATATAAGGTGTAGTATGTTCTCGAAAAGTACGAAATTGATTACCTAATCTAACATCAACAGTCGCACCATTAATACAGCTTGCTGCAGGCTGCGGTGTTATTTTTAATTTACCATTTTTTAAATATGCTTCGATATCTCTGTCACATAATCTCATGAGTTATCCTTAATTCAGCTTGTATTACTTTATTCTAACAGGTTCTTTTGATGGCGTCGACGTTAGTAGTTTAAGGCTGTAGTACCCATGCGCGTCCATAATGGTTATAGTATCCGGCTAATTTTCCTGCTTTATCTCCTATTCCTAGATAAAGGTCAAAATGTTGACCTTTTATAGCACCACCAACATCAAGTGCAACCATAAGTCGAGTTTCTCGTCTGCCTCGATATTGCCCATCGTCTTCAAGAAGCGGCACATCAACTAATACTACAGATCCTAAAGGAATGACTGATTTATCCGATGCGAATGATGCATTTGCAACCAAAGGTATTTCAGCAGCACCCGTAACTTCAGCATTATATTGTGGATTAAAAAAAACAAATGAACGGTTTTGAATTAGTAAAGCTTTAATTTTATTTTCTGGTTTGTTTTTTGCCCAATCTTTAATTGATTGTATAGAAATTTTTTCTTTTTCTATTTCGCCTTGTTCTACTAATAATCTTCCTATACTAGAATAGCCATAATTATTTTTACCTCCATAGCTGAAGAAGACTAAAGGTGAACCATCTTCAAAATCAATATAGGCACTACCTTGTACTTCCATAATAAAGTTATCCATTAAGGAATTACTGTATGCAATTTCAAGATCTCTATCAGAAAGAGCTCCATTATAAATTTGTTCACGATTTGGTAGTTGTTCTTCATCACTAACAACCGGCATCTTATAAATAGGGTATTTAAATTCTGCTGTTGGTTGATGCCTTGCTTTGATTATCGGAGTGTAGTAGCCTGTTAAATGTATATTGCCATACCCATCTTGTCCAACCATTTCGTAACTGTTAAGTCCCACCTTGTAAAATTCATCAATCGTTAAAGAACGGCTAATCCACTCATTTATTGCTTTATAAATATGTTCATTTTTTTTATATAAAGAAGGCGATGACGATTTAATTTTAGCTATTTGAATAATGTAGTCTGATATGTTGACAGGAATACTTAATTGAGGATGATTAATGTTAAGTGGTAAAGATAATTTCCCATCTTTATATTGTTGGCCTTGATTAGTTGGTTTATTTGAATAGTATTGGCTACCAATAAAAATAGATAAAACAAGTAAAATACTTAAAAAATAAAAATAATAATAACGATCTTTTTTTTTCATCTTGGAAAATAATTATAATAAGTTAAGCAATATGGCTAGTTATGCTACACAATTCTATTATAAGAAACTACAGATAATTATTATGAATCCATAAAAAGTTTTCATAACAATTCAACTTGCGATTTTATTCTATAGACTTTATAGTCCTAGACTCTTAGTAAGTCGAGAAATATAGAAAATAAAAGGAAATAATAGCGATGAGCATTACATCCTCAAAAAATGATCTAAAGCGAAATCTTTCTAACCGTCATATTCAATTAATTGCAATCAGTGGGGCAATTGGGACTGGTTTATTTATGGGTTCAGGAAAGACAATTAGTCTTGCTGGTCCTTCTATTATTTTTGTTTATATGATTATTGGTTTTATCCTTTTTTTTGTTATGCGTGCGATGGGGGAAATCCTTCTTTCTAATTTAAAGTACAAATCTTTTAGTGATTTTGCCAATGACCTTTTGGGGCCTTGGGCTGGATTTTTTACTGGTTGGACATATTGGTTTTGTTGGGTAATTACAGGGATTGCCGACGTTATTGCAATTGCTGGATATGCGCAACATTGGTTTCCTGAACTGCAGTCATGGATACCAATGTTATTAACAGTTGCCTTACTTTTAACACTAAACTTATTAACGGTAAAAATGTTTGGTGAAACAGAATTTTGGTTTTCAATGATTAAGATTATTGCAATTTTAGCATTGATAGGAATTGGACTCGTACTCATTTTGACTGCTTTTCATTCCGAACAAACGGGTACCACAGCTGGATTTTCGAATTTGTGGGAATACGGGGGCTTTTTCCCTCATGGTAGTATGGGTTTTTTTGCTGGATTTCAAATTGCTATTTTTGCTTTTGTTGGGATTGAGTTAGTTGGCACAACTGCAGCAGAAACCGTTGATCCGTGCAAAAATTTGCCTCGTGCAATTAATTCAGTGCCTGCGCGTATCATCTTTTTCTATGTTTTTGCTTTAATCATTATTATGAGTGTAACTCCATGGGAGTTTATTTCTCCAAACAAAAGTCCTTTTGTAGAATTATTCACTCTAATTGGCTTGCCTGCTGCTGCAAGTATTATTAATTTTGTAGTATTAACTTCAGCAGCATCATCTGCTAATAGTGGTATTTACTCAACAAGCAGAATGCTGTTTGGGCTTGCTAAAAAACAAGATGCTCCTGAACCGTTTGGGAAATTATCGAGTCGCTCTGTACCGGCTAATGGGCTATTATTCTCGTGCACATGTTTGTTTGGTGGAGTTGTTTTGATTTATTTAGTGCCTAATGTCATGGAAGCTTTTACTATAGTAACTACAATTTCGGCTATTTTATTTATGTTTATTTGGTCGATGATTCTTATTTCTTATATTGCTTATCGTCGCAAAAAAATAAACTTACATGAACAATCTCAATTTAAAATGCCAGGTGGTATTTTTATGTGCTGCGTCTGTTTGGCTTTTTTTGCCTTCGTGATTGTATTACTTACTTTTGAGATTGATACTCGCCAGGCATTAGTGGCAACACCTATTTGGTTTGTTATTTT
The DNA here is from genome assembly GCF_046635605.1 of Gilliamella sp. BG3. Classification (NCBI taxonomy): domain Bacteria; kingdom Pseudomonadati; phylum Pseudomonadota; class Gammaproteobacteria; order Orbales; family Orbaceae; genus Gilliamella; species Gilliamella sp. BG3. The sequence continues at coordinate 174,806 of NZ_JBIDFE010000001.1, read as the reverse complement.
AGGTGTAAGTTATTTTATTCGATCTTTAAAACGTCAATAAATTTATACTAAAAATGGCAGGAAAACCTGCCAATATTTTTACTCTAATTATCGCACTTTATTTTTTCGGACAGATGATGCTAGCAATAATTCCTAAAGCTAGTGTGCCTAAAACGATATAAAGACTGGTAATTGGATCTATATCAATACCGTATCCAAATAGATGATTACTTGCATTTAAAGCCAATTTTCCGGCAATAAAAAAGAGTAAACAGATAACTGCCTTATCAAGATGAGCTAAATACTGTTTCATGGCTTGTAAAATAAAATACATAGTTCTAAGACCCAAAATAGCAAAAATCATCGAGCTATAGACAATTAGCGGTTCTTGGCTTACAGCAATCACGGCAGGAACAGAATCAAACGCAAAGATAACGTCACTTAACTCAATTACAACAATACATGAAAACAGCGGTGTAGCATAAAAAACACTTTTAGGTATTTTACCAACTAAATTGCTATTCTCAGGTTTTGCAAGTTCTCTATCAAGTTGTTTTTTGGTTAATAAAATGTGATGACCGACAATTTTGGGGTAAGATGGAAAAATACGTTTGGCGATGCGAAAAGTTAAGTGATTTGAATAATCCTTTATGTCTTGACCATTATCTTGATTTTTTAGCATTATTATTCCAGTGCAAGCTACTAATATTGAAAAAGCTAATTCCATCCAAGGACCTAAATATAACAAACCTGTTCCAATTACAACAAATATGGCGCGGAATATAATAGCGCCAATAACTCCCCAATAAAGTAAGCGATGTCGATAATTATTAGGTACTGAAAACCAAGAAAAAATAGCCATAATGACAAACAAATTATCGACAGATAGTGCTTTTTCAAGGACGTAACCAGCAACAAATAAGCTAGCAGTAGTACTCCCATGATGAATGTATAAAAATAGTGCAAACCCCAGTGCAACAATTATCCAAAAAAGTGACCATATAATGGCATTTTTTAAACTGATAGGTTTATCGTTATGGTGAGCATATAAATCAACAATAATTGCAGCCAAGGCTAGCACAACAAATACCAACATGGTCTCTATTGGAAATCCTAATGAACTTTGCATCATATTTATATTACCTAGTTTTAATTGATTTTAGATAATTTGAATAGTTGGTTTATCTAATTTAACCGTAATATATAATTATAAAAGTGATAGAGTATATATTGCTAGCTAAATCAAAAAAAGTTATATTTGCAAGTCTTATTTAACTGTTTTAATTTAATAATATTTTGAGCCAGTATTTATGACAAAATTTAGGATAATTATTCTTACTCTTCTTCCTTTTATTTCGGGATTATTATATGCACAACCAGTAGAGCCTTATATATCTTCTTTACCTAAAGGAAGTGATTTATCCATTTTGGTTCAATCTGTTGGGCGTAATCCTAAAACATTAGCAAAATATAAAAGTAATCAATTCAAACAACCAGCAAGCACTCAAAAAGTGATAACTGCGTTAGCTGCTCAGCTTGAACTGGGTAATGATTTCCGTTTTATAACTCGTATACAAACCAATGGCTCAATAAGTAATAAACAGTTAAATGGTGATCTTATTATTCAATTAAGTGGAGATCCAACTTTTACTCGTGATCGATTAAAAAGCATGATTGCAACACTGAGCCAAAAAGGTATTGAGAAAATTTCAGGAAATGTGATTTTGGATACTTCAATTTTTACAAGTCATGATAAAGCATCGGGTTGGTCCTGGAATAACTTAACTGCATGTTATAGTGCTCCGCCATCTGCAGCTATTATTGATAATAACTGTTTTAATGCAACCATTATTCCGGGTAAGGTCGGTTCCAAAGCCTCTGTTACGGTATCTTCCAATACTCCTATTATTCTTACTGGTGATGTCAGAACTATTGCTGCTAATAGTAAGGATTTAAATGATAAATATTGTGAATTAGATGTAAACTACTCAGATAAAAACCATTACCATTTATCAGGATGCATTGCTGTAAGTTCAGATAAAATACCGTTAAAATTTGCAGTAATTGATAGTGTTGAATATTTTTCGAAAATTTTAAAAAATGAGCTTAAACAAAAAAAAATAACGTATACAGGAACTATTATTGAACGTAATCAAAGGACTAATGCTCAGTTGTCATTATTAGCCTCTAGCCAATCAGCTCAACTTTCTGAATTGTTGACAGTTATGCTTAAAAAATCAAATAATTTGTATGCAGATGCTATATTTAGGACTTTAGGTGCCCATTATTATAATGTTCAAGGTACATGGCGTAATGGCGGTGATGCTGTTAAGCAAATTTTACGTAAAAAAGCGGGTATAAATCTAGAAAATTTAGTTATTGCTGATGGTTCTGGATTATCTAGATTAAACTTGGTTAGCGCCGATAAGTTAATGGAAATTCTACAATATATTGCAGCTAATAATACAAAATTAAGAATTATTGAAATGTTACCAATTGCTGGAGTTGATGGTACTTTGCAGAATCGAAAAAGTCTTAATCAAGCACCTTTTAAAGAAACAATACGAGCCAAAACAGGTTATATTCAAGGTTGCTATAACTTAGCTGGATTTATCCAAAAGTCTGAAGGGGAATATGTTGCATTTGTGCAGCTATTATCAGGATACCAAGCTGATAATAAAGGAGAACCCAAAAATAGTGCAGTCATGCGATTTGAATCGGAATTCTATAAAAATTTTATTAATTAATAAAGTGTAGTCAGGACACATATATTTTATATTTAGTATAAGTCCTGACCTTCTTTGTAAATTAAATGTTATCGGCTAAAAAACCACAGCTCTGATGTTTCCAAAGCTGTGCGTATAAACCATTCTTGTTTAATAACTCTTGATGGGTTCCTTGTTCGATGATTTTACCTTGATCAAGTACGATCAGTCTATCCATTGCCGCAATTGTAGATAATCGATGGGCAATAGCAATAACGGTTTTGCCTTCCATTAAAGTGTATAGACTTTCTTGAATTGCTTGCTCAATTTCAGAGTCTAATGCACTTGTTGCTTCATCTAATAATAAAATAGGGGCATTTTTTAAAATGACGCGAGCAATGGCAATACGTTGCCTTTGTCCTCCTGATAATTTGATGCCCCGTTCACCAACAAATGCGTCGTATCCTGTTTTACCTCTTGTATCAACGAGTGTTTGAATAAATTTATCTGCATGAGCCTTTTTGGCTGCTTCTCTCATCTCCTTTTCAGAAGCATTTTTGTTACCGTAAAGTAAGTTTTCTCGTACTGAGCGATGTAATAACGAAGTATCTTGTGTCACCATACCGATTTTAGAACGTAAGCTTTCTTGACTAACGGCAGTAATATCTTGACCATCAATAAAAATATTACCACTTTGTAAATCGTAAAAACGAAGTAATAAATTAATAAGCGTTGATTTTCCAGCTCCAGAACGACCGACCAAACCAATCTTTTCACCGGGTTTGATTGTTAAATTTAAATCTTCAATAATTGAATTGTGTTGTTTTTTATCATAAGCAAAATGGATGTGCTTAAATTCGATTTTCCCTTGGGTAACATGAAGTGATGTTGCATTAGGTTGATCAATAACTGTTTTAGCGGCTGAAAAAGTGTTAATTCCATCTTTGACTATACCAATATTTTCAAATAGTGCTGCCAATTCCCACATAATCCAATGTGAAAAACCGTTTAATCGAAGCGCTACAGCGGTTGTTGTTGCAATTGCACCAACACCAATTAATTGATTACTCCATAGCCATAAGGCAATACCTGTAGTGCTTAGTATCAACAAAATAGACATTAAATGATTAACAATTTCAAAGCTACTGACTAAGCGCATTTGTTTATTGACAGTGACTAAAAAATCATCCATTGATTCTTTAGCGTATTTTGCCTCATTGCCAGCATGAGAAAAAAGTTTTACTGTCATGATGTTGGTATAGGCATCGGTAACTCTTCCTGTCATCGTAGAACGAGCATCTGCTTGCATGCTAGCAACTTTACTTAGACGAGGAATAAAATAATACATAGCAATACCATAAATTAGACACCAGCCTATAAATGGAATTAATAGCCAAAGATCTAATTGCCCGATGATTGTTGCCATAGTAATAAACGAAATAAAGACATAGATAAAAATCTCCGTCACTAAAAAGCAAGTATCACGAACTGCAAGCGCTGTTTGCATGACTTTGGCGGATATTCTACCAGCAAATTCATCTTGGAAAAAACGCATGCTTTGATTGAGTACCAACCGATGAAGGTTCCAGCGCATTCGCATTGGGAAATTGCCGGCTAAGCATTGATGTTTAATAATAGTTTGTAATCCAATAATAATTGTACTTGCTATGATGATTAAAGCTAATATTACTAATGTTGTTTTTTCTTGTTGCCAAAATTTGCTAGGTTCAACAGCTGCAAGCCAATCAATAACCCTACCAAGAGTTGCATATAAAAAGGCTTCAAAAGCACCAGCGAATGCACTAAGAATAATTAATAATAGTAGAAATAAGCGAGTTCCTTTAGTTGATTGCCATATGAAATTAAAAAAATTTTTAGGCATACATTGATATTCAACTTTTGGATAAGGTGATACTAATTTTTCAAAAAATCGATACATATTCGGCCTGACAAATAATAGAGTTTTCCATTGATAATACAATCAATGATATAAAAAACGAGGATAGCGCAAATATATGTAAATTATCTATGCATTAAATTGTTACATGAAATTTTAGATATATCTGCGATTTATAATATTATAAATATTAAAAAGCTGATGAGGAAATATGATGTTTTATATTCCCTCATATTATGATTATATATTGAGCGTCAATATATAGCCACTAATGGTCTTAAAATATATCTTTTATAATAAGTACAACGCGTCCAACAATATGATATTTATGAAAGTCTACTTTAGGTACTTCAATAGTCGGATATTGGCTATTATTGCAGATTAACAACCATCCATTGAGAGTTAAACGAATCTTTCTCAAAAAGGTAATATCTTCATATTCAATTAAATAGATTGCACCATCAATAATCTCATTTATTTCTGTATTAAGAATCAACCCGTTATTATTCTTTATTTCTGGTGACATTAAATCGCCTTTAGCCCAGTATATAATTAATTTTTTAGCATCCAAACCTCGATGCTTAACCCAACCTTCAACAATAGGATAATTCATTACTGGAGGCGTTTCTCTAACAAAACGCTCTTTTTGTGCTTCTTCTTTTGTTGGTAACTGTTTTTTATATACGGGGATACGATAAATATTTTCGTTATAGACTTCTTCACTGTCTTTAGGATCTAATACTTCTAATTTATGTCCAGTAGCAAGCCAATTAAAGGAAACATTACATTTTTCAGCAATAACTTCTAAACGTGTAAGTGATGGATATGTTTTACCAGATAAATAATCTCGGATTACTGTTTCTGACATATCACATTTTTTAGCGAAGGCTGATACAGATAAACCTTGCATTGAGCTATATAGTCTATCTTTAAAAGTTTTAATATTATTATTTTTAATTGTATTCATCTTTGAACCATTATTTCTTGCATAAGTTTATTAATTATAATGTATTTTTTTTGTTTTTGTATACGTTAATAACATTGAAAATCTATTAGTTTGGTTTTATTCCTATGCTAATTTGTTTTTTTATTTTATATCTTGTTTTTTTATCTTGTTTTTTCATTTTTTTTATGACTGTTGATTTTTTTGGGAAAAAAAGTTATTTATTTTTTTTCTGCTCGAAAATGCGTATTTTTGTGTAAAAATATTTATTGCTGTGTTAATTAAAGTTTTTTTATTGTTTATTTGATATTTATCAAAGGTATCTTAATGGTGGCTTTTTTATATTATTATGATTTTATTTGATTTATATTTTCTATGTAGAAATAATTTAAATTGAAAAAATAAATAAAAACGTTGACGAAAGCGAAAAAAAATGGATAATAAGCAGGGTAAGGATTTTTCATTGTTTTCTTTCCTTATATTCCTTATATTTCATGTTGGCCTGTATAGTTTTATACAGGTCTTTTTTTATTTTTGAACTATTCATGAAATCCCTTCACAAAAAGAGTATAATCAGTTTCCTATATAATCTGTTTTAAAGCTTATCCTAACAGAGCGTTGTATTTATTGAGAGGATTTGATCATGTCTTTTAGCATTCCACATCTTTTAGTGTTTCTTGCCGTGGTGATTTTATTATTTGGCACTAAGAAGTTACGTAATTTAGGTTCGGATCTTGGTTTAGCGTTGAAAGGCTTTAAAAAAGCGATGAATGATGACGAAGTTGAATCAAAAAGTGATAATAAGTTAGATGATAATAAATAGTTGCATTTATTTAGTATGAATTTACAATTTGACGTAGTAATTGTTGGTGGTGGATTAGTTGGTTTAGCCACTGCTTGTGCACTTAGCCAATGTGATTTAAACATTGCGATTATAGATACTAAACTTTGTCAGCATGAATTCTTGCCTCATGCTGAAATAAGTATTAGAGCTTCTGCTATTAATGGCGCTAGCCAGCGCTACTTTTCAAAAATTGGTATATGGGATGATTTATGCAATAGCAAGCGTGTACAGGAATTTACTGAGATAGGTGTATGGGAAAAAAATGGTCAAGCTCATTTGTCTGCCCAAGCCAAAGATTACGGTTATTCTAATCTTGGATACATAATTGAAAATAATGTCATTTCTCATTATCTTTACCAGTTTGCCTTAAACTGTTCGAATATTAAAATTTATAGCCATGAAGCAGTTGATTGTACATTTAATGATGATTTTGTCTTTTTGACACTTGCAAATAAAGCTGTTTTACAAGCTAAATTAATGATAGGGGCTGATGGTGCTCATTCTTGGGTGCGTAGGAGTGAAAATATTTCTGTTCTTGAGCGTGATTATCTTCATCATGCTGTGATTACAACTGTTCAAACTGAATATCCTCATCAATCCTGTGCTAGGCAAGTGTTTTATCCCAATGGAATTATTGCTTTTCTTCCTCTTTGGAATGTAAATAAAAGTTGTTTAGTTTGGTCGACAAAACCAGATAATGCGTCTACTTTAACTTCACTTTCTGAATCAGAATTTTCGAACGAATTATTTCGGTTGACTGGTGATAAAGTCGGTAAATGTCAGTTAATTAACTCTAGAATGGTATTCCCATTAAAAGCGCGGTTTGCTAAACAATTTATTAAGCATCGGTTAGTACTTATTGGCGATGCAGCTCATACTATTCACCCTTTAGCGGGGCAAGGGGTAAATTTAGGTTTTCAAGATTCTGCTTTATTAGTTTCAACCATTAAACAATTAACTGAAACTAATAAAGATATTGGGCTTGTAAAAAATTTAAAATCATTTGAGTTTAATCGTCGCAAAGATGCGTTAGTTATGCTCACGGCCATGCAAACTATTCAAGATATGTTTAATGGTGATAATTTGTTGAAAAAGACGTTAAGAACAATTGGTATGAATGTTATTGATAATAGTCAGCTATTAAAAAAGCAACTGATCAAATATGCTATGCATATTTAATTTAAACTTATATCTAGTTATTATTGTGGCTGTCAAAAACTTTCAGGTAAGTATGTGTTTCAGTATAAAAATAAATTATGATACTTAATAGATTAAGAATCTATTTCAGAAATAACAATCCAACCATAAAATAAGTAAACTGAACTAAAGCCGCATGATCTAATGCGCTTAGCAAATTATAGTTAAACAAGAATAATAATGATGCACTAAAAAGTGCACCAATATTGATAATAAATCGTGATTAAACTGTTTGTTTTAATAAGTTATAAACAGGGGTAGCAAGACCTATTTTTGCGTTGTTAGATTTTAGTTTATACCAATAGCCACTATGTTCATTAAAACATTTTGTATACTTGGTAATGACACAATAAATAGGAAAAATATCTAAGTGAAAATGACTAAATGTGTGGCGAAATGCAACAAGTTGCTTTGGTGCTGTTGTTTCGATACCTTGTTTTTTTAACCAGTCAGTTATTGCTTGTTTACTTGAAAATTGAGGAAAACAATATAATCCTCCCCAAATACCAGACGGAGGCCTTTTTTCAAGCCAAATTGTATGATCATATTCTAGCATTAAAAAATAGGCTGTCTTTTGGGGAATGGCATTTTTAGTTTTTTTTGTGGGATAGAGTTGCCAGCTTTCGGTTTTATATGCTAGACAATGGGTTTGCAATGGGCATAAGGAGCATTTAGGTTTAGTGCGTGTGCAAACCATAGCCCCAATATCCATCATAGCTTGATTAAATTTTGCTACCTTATGTTTTGGTGTGACTTGTTCACTTAATTGCCAAAGTTTATTTTCGACAGTTTTAATACCAGGCCAACCTTCAACAGCAAAATATCGGGTTAAAACACGTTTTACGTTGCCATCTAAAATTGGATAATGTTGATTTTGTGCAAGAGATAAAATTGCACCAGCTGTTGAGCGTCCTATGCCTGGAAGTGCGACGACATCATCGAACTTTGTAGGGAACATGCCATTAAATTTATCCACAATTAATTGTGCTGCTTTATGTAAATTACGTGCTCTTGCATAATAACCAAGTCCTGTCCAAAGATGCAATACATCATCAATTGGCGCTTTTGCTAAATCTGTTATTTGTGGGAAGTGCTCAATAAAACGATTAAAGTAAGGAATAACCGTTGCAACTTGGGTTTGCTGTAGCATCACTTCAGACAACCAAACATGATAAGAGCTTTTTTCGACCTGCCATGGTAGCGATTTTCTGCCATATTGTTCATACCACGTCAGGACAGCTTGCGAAAAGTATTGTATTGTCATAGCCATTACATTGCAGCAACAATAGAATCACTAGGATAGCACCCTAGTACCTTAGTATATAAAGTCATTGATGCCAATTCTTTGAGAGCTGTTTGCATTTCATAAGAATGAATGTTACCTTGCAAATCGATATAAAACATCTCTTCCCAAGGCGTACCATGAATTGGTCGTGATTCAAGTTTAGTCATAACAATGTTATGGTTACGTAATACCGATAGCGCATCAACTAAAGCACCTGCTTGCTGACCTGTTTTCATGAGAATTGTGGTTTTAGCCGGGATTTGATCAGATACTTCTATTGGCTGACGAGCTAACACAATAAAACGAGTAATGTTTTCTTTTTGATTGGCAAAATTATGTTCAAGGACTTGTAGCCCATATAATTCACCACCATCTTTATTTCCCATAGCTGCAACATTAGGTTGATTCAATTTAGCTACAGTTTCCATTGCTGATGAAGTACTATCGCAGTATATGATTTTCCAATGAGGATAGTTCTCTAAGAAGTTACTACATTGCTGGAATGGTTGTGGATGGCTATAAATAGTATCGATTTGCTCTAGCTGTGAATTTTGTATAGCAAGAACACAATGATCAATAGGTAAAGAGAGCTCACCAATAATATGTAGATTAGTTTTTTGCAATAAATCATAAACTTCATTAATTGAGCCAGAACTTGAATTTTCTATTGGTAAAATTCCATAATCTACGGCATTATTTTCGACTTGTTCAAAAATCTCTTTAAAGGTTGAACAGCTTAATTCAATCATTTCATCTAAGTGAGTGCTAGCATAGCGGCGAGCAGCAGAATGCGAATAAGATCCTTTGGGGCCTAAAAAGGCAACTTTGGCTGTGGTGATTGTGCTGAGATTAAGTTTTTCTTGCAAGATTTTTTGTTGTAATAGTACAGAATCTTCAATAATTAATTGATATAAGCGTTTAATGAAAATATCATCAAGATGATAGTCTTTGCCTTCATTGATTAAGGCTCTGATAAGTGAACGCTCACGATCAATGTCGCGCACAGGAATGTTTGCTTCAATTTTCGTATGAATTACTTGCGTTGAAAGTTGGCGCCTATGGGCAATAAGCTCTAACAATGTTTTATCTAATTTATTAATTTTATTTCGCAAAGATAATAAAGGATTTGTAGCCATTTTTTATTAGTTATTTAAAAAAGATAGTTTGTATTATAACAAGCAAAAAAATAAAGGCACTATCAAAGTATCCTTTGTTTGTAAATAATTGAATTTTTATGGTAGTATACGGCAATAGATAGAGCTGGTGTGTTTATAATAACCGATAAGTTGCTCTTTTCTTTTTTTGTGAATGGATCTCAAAAGTTGTTTTAAAATCATTTATAAAATAATAATCCATGGAATGGTTGGTAGTAAAATGATTAAATACCCATTTGGAATAGGCAGAAAAGTTTGTATTCTTCTTGTTACTGTTTGCTTATTGCTTAATAAGTTATATTTAATGCAATTATTGAAGTTAATAAGTTTGCTAAAAAAGTCAAAACGAATACTAATAGCAAAAATTACTTCCCATGCCGCCTTACAAAGAATTTTATTAAAATCGAACGTTAAGCATTATGCGTTGCAATTGATGACGATATTCTTATGTGAGACAATTCTATCAGGTAATGCTATAGCTGTATTGTCGGCTACTACGACAAATGTAATCCACGGTAGTGCACCGTATTTAACTTTCGATGACAACAAGAGCAAAGCAAATAGCATGAGTGGAGTATTAAGTATTACACTGTCTGATGGTAGAAAATATGATAAAAGTAATCACCGTTCATCAAAAAGTAGCCCAATTATACTGCCAGAGGAAAATCAAAGCGTAAATGATATTAAGATGTTTCTTCCCAAAAAGCATAAGGAAAATCCAATGGATCATACTAAAAAGGCTAAATTAAATGATGTTCTATTAAGTTTTGGGCTAGCAAGAGATGATGATGGTGATGAAATTACTGTAACTGGTGGTGAATTGACTATAGATATTAGAAATGTTGATGGTAAACAAATTAGAAATTATGCTCAAATATTAGATCCTTGTTATGCGCCTTATAGCATTTACTTAAAAAGTGATGATGCAACATTATCCACGCGATATGGTATCCCTGCTTCATCAGGTAAATTTATTGGTAGTAGTGTTACCTATTATATTTCCCCTAAAGTTAATGATCCTTATACTTGTTTTTCTCAGCCTAATTTGAACCATAGCTATGGTACGCATCTTGGTCCTGCTGAGCAATGGGATAGATATCATGGGTTTAAACCACAAAATATCCAACAACCATTTATGAACTTTCCAAATACAGCGGCGAATGGGTTACATTTTTATTTAATGACAGCCGGAGGGCTTGCCCGTGAGTTTACTTACACTAAATTACCAGTGGATTCAGGCATTAATATTAATGTTACTCACGAAAAAGGAAAGCTGGCCAATATTGCTAGAATTGATTTAATGGGGCCAAGCTATACTTCAACAGTAGAACAAGCAGCAACAGCGGTTCCTACTACATTTATTATTTATGCGGATAAAGCAAAAAAGAACAAAATATACAGTTTTAAGATAGATAAATGGTTTATAGCAAATTCTGAAGAAATGAGTTATCTTGATGCTAAAGAATTTTGTATGACTTTGGAAAAGGCCGGTTACCATGTCGCAAATACTATTGATATGACTAATGGCAATAATCGATTTTGGAGTGGTGGTTTACCAGGACAACCTAATAATTATCAGCGTCGAATTGGTGGCAGTTTATTTGCAGAATGGGGGAGTACTCGTAAAAATTATTATCATAATAGTGATTTTACTGAATCATACTATTGGTCAACAGAGCCTTACCCTTTGTCGCTTGGTTGGCAGTATCGTATTAGTTCAGCTTATGGTAGCGCCTATTATGCTTCTTCTGATGGTAACAATGGAGCATTATGTGTGCATTGATCGGTTTTTTACCCATTTTATGAAATAGCGCACAATGCAGTAATCAAAAAATTCAATTTATGGTAATTTAGCTTTATTAAATTATAGGAAAAGTTATTACCCTTTCGGTTGTGGCTTCATTATTTGGTTTATCAAATGTGTGACGAACTTTGCACTTATGTTAAATTTTATTGCGTTGTTTTCGAGTTTGCTAGGGCGTGTTGATCTTTCGTGATTATTTTTTAGACGGCATGATGTGAGTTATAATAATTCTGTCAAAAACAACCATAACTCGATTCATCATGCCAAGAACAATGCTAACAGATAAACGGTGGGAAAAGCTACTACAAATAATGAAAAATACCGGCCGAGTTTATAATAAATCCGAGCATCGGATGACGTTTGAAGGGATCCTTTTCCGAATGAGAACCGGTATTCCTTGGCGAGATTTGCCAGAAGAGTTTGGTGGATGGAGCACCGTCTATAGGCGATTTAATTTGTGGTCTAAAAAAGGAATATTAGTTGATATTTTCAAACATTTATCACAACTAGCTGACAGCGAGCCTTTTCGGTGCTTTGTTCGTCAAAAAGGCGGACGAACGGTGATTGCTAAACGTAATTATGGTAAGGATATAGATAAAAGCAGTATGGATAGGTGCCTTTATCGCTATCGTCATTTAGTCGAGAATGCCTTTGCTAGAATCAAGCAATATCGTTCAATATCAACTAGATACGATAAGTTAGAAAGGAATTATGCCAGTATGGTATCACTGGCATTTATGTTAATGTGGCTGCCAATGTATTGTTGAGTAATTTATGTACAGCAAAGATCAACAGTCCCTAATTAGTTTATTAATTGTGCTTTCCATTTATTTAGTTTAACGCATTTTTCTTCTAAGTCATAACGCATAACCAGAGTAATATCACTTGTTTATTGGTGATATTCAGATCATAATTAATTTTTTGAAAGGATGGTGAATACTGTTGTTTTATGATTCTTTAGTGTCAAATTATGTTGGGTTAATCAATATAATTTTGTTATTAATCTTATTTTTGTGGTTTCTATCTAAAATTCAGATTTTATATTAATTTACACCATTAATGATATTTGAGCAAATAATTTGTTTTGTTGTTAATTATTTTGTAATAAAAACAAAGTAATTTTATTAATACTTTTTATTGTATCAATAATAATCAATATTATGCGTCTTAATGTTATTTTAGTACATACTGAATTTTTAAGTTTTTTTATTTTTGGTTTAGATAATATTCTAATGAGGACAATGTGAGTTATTTAGATAATGTGAAGATTGTTTTGGTTGAAACATCTCATACAGGCAATATGGGCTCTGCTGCGAGAGCAATGAAAACCATGGGATTAACTAACCTTTGTTTAGTTAATCCGATCATCAAGCCTGATTCTCAATCGATTTCGTTAGCTGCAGGTGCCAGTGATATTATAAAAAATGCACAAATCTTTTCTTCACTTGAACAAGCCATTGCTGATTGTACTTTAGTGATTGGTACTAGTGCGCGTTCTCGTAGTTTACAGTGGCCATATTTAACTCCCAAAAAGTGTGGCGATAAGATTATTCAAGAAGCCTCAAATCTCCATACTCAAGTCGCTTTGGTATTTGGGCGTGAGCGTGTTGGTTTAACTAATGAAGAATTGCAAAAGTGCCATTATCATGTTGGAATTCCAGCTAACCCTAGTTATAGTTCTTTAAATCTTGCCATGTCGGTACAGGTTTTGTGTTATGAAATTCGCATGTCAATGCTCAATCTTGAAGATCAGCAATCTGAAAAGGAAAATGAGAATATGGCTGAAACTGAGTTTCCTATAGATGCTGATATAGAGCGATTTTACCAGCATTTAGAACAAACTTTGTTACAGACAGGGTTTATTAATGCCAATCATCCAGGACAAATTATGGGGCGTTTGCGTCGATTATTTACACGTGCACGTATTGAACAACAGGAACTAAATATTTTGCGTGGCATTTTAACTTCGATTAATAAAATTTTACATTGATGTCAAATAGAAACACCCACAGATTTGTGGGTGCTATTTTAAGGTTGATACTGTTTAATGTAGTATCTTATCTATTAATCAAAATATCAATTCTAAGTATGTTAGCTTTTAGCTTTTTTGCGCCATGTTGTGCCGTTTTCACTATCTTCAAGAACAATATTCATTGCATTTAGTTTGTCACGAGCTTCATCGGCCTGAGACCAATTTTTGCTTGCTCTTGCTTCGTTACGTTGTTTTATTAATGCTTCGACTAATGCTACATCAACATCATCTTGCTTATCACCTTGTAAAAATTTAACAGGATCTTGCTCTAATAATCCAAGTACTGCTGATAAATAACGTAACTCAGCTGCTAATTCATTAGCAAGTTGCATATTATTATCGGCTTTGGCTTTGTTTATTTCACGAGCCAAGTCAAAAAGCGTTGAATAAGCTTCTGGTGTATTAAAGTCATCATCCATGGCGTTACAAAACTGGCGATAATAATTACTGTCAGGTGTCGTATATGGATGATTCGCATCAGTATCACGCAAGGCTGTATATAGTCGCTCAAGTGCCATTCTTGCTTGTTTTAAATTATCTTCACTATAATTTAACTGACTACGATAATGACCAGATAGTAAGAAATAACGTACTGTTTCAGCATCATAATGCTTTAATACATCGCGAATAGTGAAAAAATTATTGAGTGATTTTGACATTTTTTCTTGGTCGATCATTACCATACCAGAGTGCATCCAGTAATTTACATATTGACCGTTATGCGCACAAGTTGATTGGGCAATTTCGTTTTCATGATGCGGAAACATTAAATCTGAACCACCACCGTGAATATCAAAGTGATTGCCTAATTGATAGCTGTTCATTGCTGAACATTCAATGTGCCAACCAGGGCGACCTTTACCCCATGGTGAATCCCAACTTGGTTCGTTAGGTTTTGACATTTTCCATAATACAAAATCCATTGGATTTTGTTTAACATCAACAACTTCAACTCGAGCACCAGCTTGTAATTGTTCTAAATTTTGGCGAGATAAAATACCGTAATTCGGATCGCTGTCTACCGAAAACATGACATCACCATTATTGGCAATATATGCATGTTTTTTTTCGAGAAGCTCTTCAACTAATTTGATGATTTGTGACATATGATGAGTTGCACGAGGCTCTATATCAGGCCGACGAATATTTAGTGCATCAAAATCGGTATACATTTCTTGTAGCATTCTATCTGTAAGTTGATCACAGGTTTCACCATTTTCGAACGCACGTCTAATTATTTTGTCATCAACATCAGTAATATTACGAACATAAGTTAAATCGTAACCTAAAAAACGTAAATAACGTGCGACAACATCGAAAGCAACGAAAGTACGTCCGTGACCAATATGACAAAGATCGTAAATTGTCACTCCACAAACATAGAGTCCAACTTTATTAGGGGTAATTGGTTGAAATATTTCTTTTTCTCGTGTTAATGTATTGAATATTTTTAACATTATAATCTACAGGGTAAAATTGATGGATTTTGTTAGATAATATAACAAAATTCTGGATATGACGAAATTACTTATTAAGAACTTTGTAAGCAAAATTGAGAAAATGCGTATAACAATATAACTGAATTAAATTTGTTGAGTTTGTATAGATGTTTTTAAGGTTGATGATAAGAAATATGATGTACTATAAATACAAACCTTAATCTTATTTAAATTGGCGGTTTACCCGCCAATTTAAATTAAAATAACTTATTGTTTTAAATGGCGATAGATATAAATGAGTATAATCGATCCAAGTACTGAAATTAACAAACTAGGGAAATTAAATCCAGTTACACTACCCCAACCAAAGAAGGTGCTAATATACCCACCCACTAAGGCTCCTGCTATGCCTAATAAAATAGTTTTAAAAACCCCTACACGTCCTAGTGGCATAAAAAACTTTGCAATCCAGCCGGCAATTAATCCTAGAATAACCCAACTTATAATACCCATGATAATTTCCTTCTTTTATTGAAATTAATTTTAGTTTACTCAAATAAATAAAAAAATCTAACAGATGTTGATGCTCAATGTAATAGTTTTAATCAATTGATTAAAAATAATAAATGACGGTAAATTTTTTAATAATCAATGAATAAGGATTTGGTAGGTAAATGCTGTTGGTAATTTGTTATCTTATGATTTTTTTAATTAAAATTAAAGTATTTGACCATGTTTCCAACTCTGGACATATACTTGATGAATATAGGAAGATAACTAAACGTAATTAAAAGGGAGGTTTAATCTCCCTTTATATATTATTGTTCGAAAATTGTTTTATGTAGAATTTTAATAATTGACTCGGCATCATTGCTTTTTGCTAATAAACAAAGATTGTGAGTACTTGCCCCATAACAGCAAAGCCTAATAATAAATTCATCTAATACACCAAACACTTCTTTTGCAATGCCTCTGGTTGAGGTTAGGTTATTACCAATAATAGCAATGAGAGCTAAATCTTCCTCAATATCGACATGACAAACGGTTGATAATTCATCAAATAATTCTTTTGTTAATAAACTGTTTCCGTTGGTATTGGTACCTGTAGTGTCGATGGTTAGTGCAATACTTACTTCTGATGTAGTTACTAAATCAACCGAAATGTTATGCTTAGCTAATATCGTAAACACATTTGCAAGAAAGCCTTGTGCATGTAGCATATTTAAACTGGTTAGTGTTAGTAAGGTTTGTTTACGACGTAACGCCAATGCTCTGAAAACAGGTAATTTAGATGTGATGCTATTAGTGCTATAAACAATAGTTCCTCCATCTTGTGGCGCTTTACTTGAACCAACAAAGACTGGTATATTGCTACGTACAGCTGGGACTAGCGTTGCTGGGTGTAGTACTTTTGCTCCAAACGTTGCCATTTCGGTCGCCTCCGCAAAAGATATTTCATCAATGCGTTTAGCTGCTGGAGTAATGCGAGGGTCGTTAGTATAAATTCCAGCAACATCAGTCCAAATATCAATTTGAGTTGCACCCAATGCTTCACCTAGTAAAGCTGCTGTATAGTCACTTCCACCTCGTCCTAAAGTAGTGGTTTTTCCAGAACTTTCACTGCCAATAAACCCTTGTGTTACAATGACACAACTATTGTCTAGTGACTTTAAATGGGCACAACAAAGCTGTTTAATATCTTCAATTTTAGGTGTTGCTTTACCAAAGTTATTATTGGTGCGCATAACTTTTCGTACGTCAAACCACATGGCTTTTTTCTGTTTTTCTTTTAATATTTCGACAAACAGTTTTGAAGACATAATTTCACCGTGGCTAACAAGCTCATCGGTTAACGCAGGTGATGTTGCTAAGCTTGCCGCTTCTGACAATGAGGCTATATTGGCAATGATTTGGTCAATTTCAGCACGTAGTTTTGGATTTTCAGGTAATTGTTCTAGAATGTTGTATTGGATAGATTGAATTTTCGCAATATGTTGAGATCTTACTTCAGCGTCACGTCCTTCTGCTAATGCAACTAACAAATTTGTTACGCCAGCGGAGGCTGATAATACAACAACCTTTACGTTAGGGTTAGCTATTACAATATTGGCACTATTAACCATTGCTGGATAATCGGCAACACTAGTACCACCAAATTTAGCTATTATAAATGATGTTTCCATGGATTCCTCATATTAAAAATTTTTATTTTTAACAGAGTTAGAGCGGGCATGTTCTATTTACAATTAAAAAGTACAAACCATGAAGCGCTCCACCTGTTAAGGTGACAACCCAAGGGATTCAGCCCTTGCAGTCGATTTAATTACTTCTGGATGAGTAATCAAACCTCGGCATTACGTCCCCTCGATCATTTATTAGTGGTTCCAGTCCCTAAAATGACTTACCTGAGTAATGCGCCTCTTCGTTTTGCAACTTCTGTTACGAAATCAGCACTATATAGGATTAACGATTTTATTAATTGTGTCAATAGGTTAAAAGTTAAAAATTATTTAGTTGTAATATGGCAAAATGGAAAGATCTATAGCTCTCGTTCAAACAATTCAATAATAGTTTGATATAATTTTTTTACAGTACATTCTTTAGTTGGTGTACTAAAGATTGTATCATCACCAGCAATTGAACCTAAAATACCTTCCGATTTACCAATTGAGTCTAGTAATCGAGCAATGAGTTGAGCTGCGCCTGGGCTAGTACGTATCACCACCATTGAGCTATTGAAATCAATATCAATCACTAAGTTTTTTAATGGGCTACTAGTTGTTGGTACGCTTATTTCTGCAGGTAAACAATAGACCATTTCGGATTTTGCATTTCTGGTTCTTACCGCACCAAATTTGGTTAGCATACGTGAAACTTTTGATTGATTAATGTTATCAAATCCTTGTTCTTGTAACGCTTGTACGATTTCTACTTGTGAACTAAACTTCTCTTGACGAAGCATCTCTTTAAATGTTTTTGTGAGATTAGCTTGTTTCATAATGTTCCTTGGCTTCTAATTTGTTACTCTTTACTACTAATAAATGTCGTTATAAGACTCATAATAAAGTCTAATTGATAATTAAATCAAAATAACTACGACCAATTTTAATGTATCAGTAGCAATTATTATATACATAATTATGCGTTAAATATGCATAAAATTAAAGTGTTGATTTAATAGCATCCTTCGGTCTATAAGATTTCACTATTTGGTCATAGGTTTCAATATAAGGTCCTTCTAGTAGTTGTATACAATAAGGGATACTAGCAAATATGCCACTCACAATAACATTACCTTGATCATCTTTAACACCCTCAAGTGTTTCTTTAATTGATTTTGGTCTACCAGGTAGGTTGATGATTAGACATTTTTTGCGAATAACACCAACTTGCCTAGATAAAATAGCAGTTGGTACAAAATGTAAACTGATCTGACGCATCTGTTCGCCATAACCTGGCATTACACGATCAGCGATTGCTAATGTTGCATCAGGCGTTACGTCTCTAGTCGCAGGGCCTGTGCCACCAGTAGTTAAAATTAAATGGCAATGTTGACTATCAACAAGTTCACATAATGTTTGTTCAATAACAACTTGTTCATCTGGAATAATATGGTTTTCGGTTGTAAATGGTGTTTTCAGTGCTGTTTGCAACCATGATATTAATGATGGTATGCCTTCATCTTGATAAATGCCACTTGATGCTCTATCTGACACTGAAACTAATCCAATCTTAAACATGATACTTATTCCTTAAGCAATAACTTAGACGCAGAATGATAATTAAAGATACGTTATTAGTATTTAATTAATAATATGTGTTTTATTTTAGAAATTATAATTTATTTATATTGATATAAATAAAACTAAAAAGCTCTTTACAATGATTGATTATATTGTCGATTCATTAAACATGATATCATATTATTAAAATAATAATTGATTCACTTAGGATATATTCATGCTATCAATTCCTGCACTTGAGTTAATCTCACTCAAGAAAATCTATAAAAACGGTGTAGAAGCATTAAAAGGTATCGATTTAACTGTACAAGCAGGCGATTTTTATGCTTTGCTGGGACCAAATGGCGCTGGTAAATCAACAACAATAGGTATTATTAGTTCATTAGTGACTAAAACTTGCGGGCAAGTAAAAATCTTTGGTTACGACTTAGATGCCGATATTGTAAATGCTAAAAGACAATTAGGGATTGTACCGCAAGAATTCAATTTTAACCAATTTGAAGAAGTGTTACAAATAGTCACTAATCAAGGTGGTTATTATGGATTGCCCCGAAAAATCGCATTAGAGCGAGCCGAAAAATATTTGCGAGTTTTAGATTTGTGGGATAAACGTCATAGTCGAGCTAACATGCTATCAGGTGGAATGAAAAGGCGATTAATGATAGCCAGAGCTCTCGTGCATGAACCTAAATTATTAATTCTTGATGAGCCGACTGCAGGCGTTGATATTGAATTACGCCGTTCTATGTGGGATTTTTTACGTGAAATCAATCGTCAAGGTATCACAATTATTTTAACTACACATTATTTAGAAGAGGCAGAAATGCTCTGTAGAAATATTGGTATTATTCAAAGCGGCAAATTGATAGCAAACTCATCAATGCGTGAGCTATTGGCGAAAAGCCAATCTGAAACAATTGTTATTGATTATGTGGCAACGCCTAAGCCGATTGAGTTAAATGGCTATAATTATTTCGATGTTGAGCCTGGGATGTTGGAAGTGAAAGTAGATAAACAAAATGGATTAAATCAATTATTTGAACAATTAAATAAACAAAATATTAAAGTTATCAGCGTACGAAATAAAGCGAATCGATTAGAAGAGTTATTTGTTGAGCTGTTGCATAGTGATACTAAACAAAAAGGTGGCATTAATGAATAATTTATATTGGATTGCCTTAAAAAGTATTTGGCGTAAAGAAGTAACCCGATTTTTAAGAATTTGGATTCAAACCTTAATTCCACCTGTTATTACCATGTCGCTTTATTTTATTATCTTTGGTAATTTAATTGGCTCTCGTGTTGGCGATATGGGCGGTTTTAGCTATATGGAATTTATTGTTCCAGGCTTAATAATGATGTCAGTAATTACTAATTCCTATACCAATGTTTGTTCATCCTTTTTTAGTGCTAAATTTCAACGTAACATTGAAGAAATATTGGTGGCACCAGTACCAACAAATATTCTTATTCTAGGATATGTCGGTGGTGGTGTTATGCGCGGTATTTTAACGGGTATTTTGGTTACTGTTGTATCGCTATTCTTTGTTCGCTTCGATGTACATTCTTGGTTGTTTGTTATTTTTACATTGCTATTGACCTCAATTTTATTTTCATTAGCTGGTCTACTCAATGCAGTATTTGCCAAGACGTTTGATGATATAAGCATTATTCCAACATTTGTGTTAACACCATTAACTTATCTAGGCGGTGTTTTTTATTCAATTACAATGCTACCAACATTTTGGCAATGGGTATCGAAAATTAATCCCATTGTTTATATGATTAATGGTTTTCGTTATGGATTTTTGGGAGTGTCAGATGTGCCATTATGGATCACATTTTCAATGCTTATTTTATTTGTAACTGTACTTTATGTAATTGCATGGCGATTGATTGATAGTGGACTAGGATTGAGAAGTTAATTAAAGCTAGGAAATAGTAATTATTATTCCGCCGTATTGTATTGGCGGAATAATAATTAGCTACTGTGCACCAGCAACAGCTTCCTTAGCCATCTCAGTGATTTTAGTAAAATCACCTTTTGCTATGGCATCCGTTGGAATAAACCAAGTTCCACCAACACATAGTACATTATTAAGTGCCAAATAATCACGGTAGTTTTTAGGATTCACACCGCCTGTAGGGCAAAACTTCATGTATCCACAAGGGCCAGAAAATGCCTTTAATGCAGCAACTCCACCATTGATTTCAGCTGGGAAGAATTTTAATGCCGTTAAACCATATTCTTGGGCTTTTAATAATTCAGAAATAGTTGCAATACCAGGAATAACAGGGATAGGGCCTGCAACTGCAGCTTCTAAAATAGCATCGGTAATTCCTGGTGTAATAACAAACTCTACACCAGCTTCAGTAACTTGTTTTAGTTGTTCAACACTAGTTACTGTTCCTGCTCCTACAATTGCTTCAGGAACCTCTTTGATGATTTTCTTAATTGCTTCAATCGCACAAGCTGTTCTTAACGTTACTTCTAGTACCTTCACTCCACCAGCAATAAGAGCTTTAGCTAGTGGTACAGCATCCTCAATTCGTTCAATAACGATAACCGGAACCACTGGTCCCATAGTTAAAATTTCTTCAGCACTTCGTTTCCATTTTTTCATTTGTTTCTACCCATACCTTATTGATACTATAAAGCAATAATCCCTAATAAATAGGGATTATTTTGTTATTCATAAATACCTAATTTCTTTTCTAAATAATGGATATTTGTGCCACCTTTTTGGAAGCCCTTATCGTTCATAATATCAATATGAAGATCAATATTGGTTTTGATCCCATCAATAACCAGTTCGGCTAACGCATTTTTCATACGTGCTATAGCAACCTCACGTGTTTCACCATAAGCAATTAATTTACCAATCATTGAGTCATAGTAAGGTGGGACACTATAACCAGCATAAATATGTGATTCCCAACGAATGCCAAAGCCACCTGGTGCATGGAAGCGAGTGATTTTCCCTGGTGATGGCATAAACGATTTGGGATCTTCAGCATTAATTCTACATTCAATCGCATGACCTTTAATTTCAATATCACTTTGTTTAATTGAAAGTGGTTTGCCGGCTGCAATTAAAATTTGTTCCCTAATTAGATCAACACCGGTTATCATTTCAGTAACAGGATGTTCTACTTGAATACGGGTATTCATTTCAATGAAATAAAACTCGCCATTTTCAAATAAAAATTCGAATGTGCCAGCTCCTCGGTAGCCAATCTCGATACATGCATTAACGCAACGTTCACCGATGAATTTGCGCATTTTTGGCGTAATACCAATAGCTGGTGCCTCTTCAACAACTTTCTGATGTCGTCTTTGCATTGAGCAGTCTCGTTCACCCAAATACACAGCATTTCCTTGACCATCAGAAAGTACCTGAATTTCAATATGACGTGGATTTTCAAGGAATTTTTCCATGTAAACCATATCATTATTGAAAGCAGTTTTGGCCTCTAACTTGGTCATTTTGATAGATTGTTCAAGATCATTTTCTTCACGAACAATACGCATGCCTCGTCCGCCACCGCCACCAGAAGCTTTAATAATAACAGGATAGCCAATTTGCTTGGCAATTTGTTTATTAATTTCAATATCACTACTTAGAGGGCCATCTGAACCAGGTACACAAGGAACACCTGCTTTTTTCATGGCGTGAATTGCTGATACTTTATCACCCATAAGGCGAATAGTATCCGGTTTAGGGCCAACAAAAATAAATCCAGATCGCTCAACTTGTTCAGCAAAATCTGCATTTTCAGATAAGAAACCATAACCTGGATGAATAGCAGCTGCTCCAGTTACTTCCGCAGCTGAAATTAATGCAGGAACGTTAAGGTAACTTTTTACCGAAGCTGCTGAGCCAATACAGACGGTTTCGTCTGCAAGTAATACATGTTTTAAATCTTTATCTGCCGTAGAATGAACGGCGACAGTTTTTATTCCAAGTTCTTTACATGCTCGTAAGATACGTAGAGCTATTTCTCCACGATTCGCAATAAGAATTTTATCAAGCATATTCAATCTCTTAATCGTATTGTCAATAATAAATTCAGATTATTCAATAATGAATAGTGGCTGATCAAATTCAACTGGTTGACCATTTTCAACCAATATGGCTTTTATTGTACCAGCTTTTTCTGACTCAATTTGGTTCATCATTTTCATCGCTTCAACGATGCAAAGCACATCGCCAACATTTACTGTTTGGCCAATTTCAACAAAAGCTTTTGATTCAGGGCTCGGTGTACGATAAAAAGTTCCAACCATTGGGGATTTAATTGTTGTACCATCAGTTACCACATTATCAGTTACAACTTCTGTTTGAACGGTTGGAGCAACTACAACAGGAGCTGGTTGAGGAATTTGAATATTTTGTACTGGCGCCGAATAGTTTGTAGTAGGAGCTGCTCGACTAATTCGAACTGATTCCTCACCTTCAGAAATTTCAAGCTCTGAAATACCTGACTCTTCAACTAATTCAATTAACTTTTTAATTTTGCGTATATCCATGAATTACACCGTGTTTATTTGATATAAGTAACAATTATTTAAATGCATCCTTATTATCGACTAAAGCTGTTTTTTAGTCGGTAATAAAGTTGTAACTCAACATTAACGCGGAAGAATACACTGTAAAACAGATTTTGTCATTATATATCTCCTTTACAATCACTTGTTATACTATTTTCTAGGTATTATTTTATAATTGCGATACAATATCGACCGTTAATTACTATTGAGATTTGCTATGGTTTGAAAGGATTAAATAATACTCCATTTAGCCTTGATAAATTTGAAATATTTATTTTTTGATTCCATGGTGGTTTTTAATACTGAAATATACTTAAACAAGATTAATTCTAGGAAGAGTTTTTATTATGTTCAAAAAAGTTCGTGGCTTGTTTTCAAATGATTTATCAATCGATTTAGGTACAGCGAATACACTTATTTATGTAAAAGGGCAAGGTATAGTATTAAACGAACCTTCTGTTGTAGCGATTCGCCAAGATCACCGCACAGGTACTCCAAAAAGTGTTGCTGCTGTTGGGCATGCTGCGAAACTAATGTTAGGGCGAACACCAGGTAATATAGCAGCCATTAGACCGATGAAAGATGGCGTTATTGCTGATTTTTCTGTTACTGAAAAAATGTTACAGCACTTTATCCGTCAAGTTCATAGCCATAGTTTTTTAAGACCAAGTCCTCGCGTACTTGTTTGTGTTCCTGTAGGTGCTACGCAAGTTGAACGCAGAGCTATCCGAGAGTCAGCCTTAGGCGCAGGGGCTCGTGAAGTGTATTTAATTGAAGAACCAATGGCAGCTGCTATTGGTGCTGATTTACCTGTATCTGCGCCTACTGGTTCAATGGTTGTTGATATTGGTGGTGGAACTACCGAAGTGGCTGTCATTTCGCTAAATGGTGTTGTTTATTCTGCATCTGCTCGTATTGGTGGTGACCGATTTGATGAAGCGATTATTAACTACGTTCGTCGCAATTATGGTGCTTTAATTGGCGAGGCAACTGCCGAAAAAATCAAACATTTTATTGGCAGTGCTTATCCTGGCGATGAAGTTCTTGAAATTGAAGTGCGTGGGCGCAATCTTGCTGAAGGTGTGCCGCGTAGCTTTACCTTAAACTCTAATGAAATTTTAGAAGCATTACAAGAGCCATTAAGCGGTATTGTTAGTGCGGTAAAAGTTGCATTAGAGCAGTGCCCTCCTGAGCTTGCTTCTGATATTTCAGAACATGGTATGGTTTTAACCGGTGGTGGTGCTCTATTACGTAATATTGATAAGTTATTATCGGCTGAAACAGGTATTCATGTAGTAGTGGCTGAAGATCCATTAACGTGCGTTGCCAGAGGTGGCGGCAAGGCGCTAGATATGGTTGATATGCATGGTGGTGATCTATTTAGTGAAGAGTAATTAATAAGTTATTGTTAATTATTTTTATGTTGATAAAACAATAACTAAGCATGAATCTCACATTTTTCCCGCCGACAATCGTGTCGGTGGAGTCATATTTTGAAATAATTAGATCTTGAGCTTTAAACAGGTAAGTACCGGCAATGAAATTACTTTTTTCTAAACGCTCCCCTCTTAGTGTACAATTATTTACTTCTCTGGCGTTAGCCTTGGTTCTAATTGTATTAGATATCAATTATCGTCCATTTAAAGAAATTCGTTATTATTTAGATACCCTTATTTCTCCTCTATATTATGTTTCAAATGCACCAAAGTCGTCGTTTAATTCTCTCTACGAGATGTCCAAAACACGAGAAACATTAATAAATGAAAATGCAAATTTGCATGCAGATTTATTACAACAAAAAAACGATCTATTGTTACTTGAGCATCTAAAACATGAAAATGATAGACTTCGCGAATTGTTAGGTTCACCTTTAAGGCATGATGAACAAAAGATGGCTGCACAAGTATTGCTTATAGACACTGATCCTTATATCTATCAATTTGTTGTAAATAAAGGTAAACAAGATGGTGTTTATGTTGGGCAACCTGTTGTTGATGAAAAAGGGATTGTAGGGCAAATTTATGAAACAGCCCAATCTACTAGTCGTGCAATTTTATTGTGCGATTATCAACATGCGATACCCGTACAAGTATTAAGAAACGACATTGGTATGATTGCTGTGGGAAACGGGTGTAGTAATGACTTAACATTAGAATTTATGCCTAATAACGTTGATGTAAAAGTCGGCGATGTTTTAGTTACTTCAGGGCTTGATGGCCGTTTTCCAGAAGGATATCCGGTAGCCGTAGTTAGTTCAGTAAAACTTGATATTACAGATTCAACCCCAATTATTTCAGCAACACCAACAGCGGATTTGAAGCGTTTACGTTATTTATTGTTATTGTGGGGAAATCAAGGAGTAAAACATGAGGGGTCGTAATCGAATAATAATTATTTGGATAACGCTATTAATAGGCTTATGTTTACAAATCATTCCGTGGTCTCCATCATATAGTATATTTAAACCACATATACTGATCTTAATTTTTGCTTATTGGTTGATAGCGCTTCCTCATCGAGTTGGGATTGGTACTGCATTTGTTTTTGGAACTATAATGGATCTATGTACTGGTTCTATTTTAGGAATCCATGCCTTTATTTATTCATTTATTGCTTATTTATTTGTTTTTAAATTCCAATTGATACGTAATTTAGCGTTATGGCAACAGTCGTTTATCATCTTTGGGATATCGATATGTTATAATTTACTGGTATTTTTATTTCAAGTCTGTATTTATCATACTATAACAATATCGCCATTGATTTTTATATCAAGCTGTATAGATAGTCTATTATGGATTGGTATCTATTTATTTTTACGACTAATAAGACGAAGCTTTGCTATCAATTAAAAGGAAATCTATGTCTGTTGAATTATTAATGAATGTAACGCCATCTGAAACTCGAGTTGCTTATATCGAAGATGGTGTATTGCAAGAAATCCATGTTGATCGTGAGTCTAGACGCGGTATTGTTGGAAATATTTATAAAGGTAAGATCATTCGTATTTTGCCTGGCATGCAAGCCGCTTTTGTAGATATTGGTCTTGATAAAGCTGCCTTTTTGCATGCATCAGATATTATGCCTCATACTGAGTGCGTATCAGATACAGAGCAAGAACAATTTCAAGTAAAAGATATCTCTGAACTTGTTCGCCAAGGACAGGACTTAATGGTACAAGTGGTTAAAGATCCATTGGGAACTAAAGGAGCTAGGCTTACAACCGATATTACTTTGCCATCACGTTATTTGGTATTAATGCCTGGATCAAATTCTGCGCATGTTGCCACATCACAACGCATAGAAAGTGAACAAGAACGTGAAAGGTTAAAAAATATTGTTGAGCAATATGTGACAACAGAAGCTGGTTTTATTGTTAGAACAGCCGCAGAAGGTGCAAGTGCGCATGAGTTAGAACAAGATGCCAATTTTTTAAAACGACTTTGGACTAAAATTCAAGAACGCATGGCTCGCCCAGTAAGTAAGAATCTAGTTTATGGGGAATTGGCATTATCCCAACGAGTATTGCGCGATTTTGTTGGTGATCCAATTGAACGAATTTTAGTAGATTCAAAATTAACTTATGATTTATTGGTTGAATTTACAAAAGAATTTATGCCTGAAGTAACCAATAAACTATCTCTTTATCGTGGTAATATTCCTATTTTCGATCTTTATGATACCGAAAATGAGATTCAAAGAGCATTAGATCGTAAAGTGAAATTAAAGTCTGGTGGGTATTTAATTATTGATCAAACCGAAGCCATGACTACTATTGATATCAATACTGGTGCATTTGTAGGTCATCGAAATTTAGAAGAAACGATTTTTAATACTAATATTGAGGCAACAATAGCAATTGCCCGCCAATTACGTTTGCGTAATTTGGGGGGCATTATTATTATTGATTTTATTGATATGCAAGAAGATTTGCATCGTGAACGGGTGTTACAATCGCTGCATGATTCTTTATCTAAAGATAGAGCTAGAACAACTGTTAATTTATTTTCGAGTTTAGGATTAGTCGAAATGACTCGCAAGCGAACACGTGAAAGTATAGGGCATATTCTGTGTGAAGAATGTCCAGCATGTAAAGGTCGTGGTATGGTCAAATCGGTAGAAACAGTTTGCAACGAAATATTACGTGATATAGTTCGTGTTTATAAAGCGCATCATTCAGAATACTTTTTGGTTTATGCCTCGGCTGCTGTGGCTAATGCTTTAACTAATGATGAGTCCCATGCTTTAGCTGAAGTTGAGGTGTTTGTGGGTAAACGTGTTGAAGTAAAAGTTGAACCACTTTATATTCAAGAACAATATGATGTTGTATTAATGTAGAAGCAATATCTTGTAAAAAAGTTTCAGGTAACTATACGTTTCAGTATAAAAATGATGAAAGTTAAATAATCGTTATGATCAACTAGTTATAATCGATTATCAAAGTACTTTCATTCACAATTAGAATTTAAGGAATTTATGATAGTAACTCAAGTGAGTGAACGACTACTCAACCCAAATAATCTAAACCAACAAGATCTTTCGCATTTGCTTGATATGTTGAGCTCAAGGGAAATTGATTTTGGTGATTTGTATTTTCTATCTGGTTATTATGAAAACTGGTTACTTGAAGATGGTATTATAAAAAATGCCTCATTTCATCGTGACCAAGGAGTTGGTGTTAGAGCCGTTGTTGGCGAAAAAACAGGGTTTGCTTATACTGATCAGCTTTCATTAGCGCGGTTAGAACAAAGCATATTTGCAGCGAATTCAATCACTAAAATACAAACACCTATCAAAGTGACGCCATTTAAATCTGCTCAAACAGTATCTATATACTCGTCAATCAACCCGATCAATTCTTTTTCTAAAGAACAGAAAATTGAATTGTTGCAACAAATTGACCACTTAGCACGCTCAATCGATCCTAGAGTTATTGAAGTTTCAGCCAGTTTGACTGGAAGTTATGAAGATATTTTAATAGCAGCAACTGATGGTACATTAAAAGCTGACATTCGTCCTTTGGTGCGTTTATCCGTTTCAGTTTTGGTTGAAAAAGAGGGTAGACGTGAGCGAGGAAGTAGTGGTGGCGGTGGTCGATTTGGGTATGAATATTTTTTAACAATCAACCCAAAAACATCAGAAAGTTATGCTGACAGCTATGCCCGAGAAGCCGTGCGTCAAGCATTCGTTTCTCTTTCTGCTAAAGCTGCGCCAGCAGGAACAATGCCTGTTGTTTTAGGTGCTGGTTGGCCTGGCGTTTTGTTACATGAGGCTGTAGGCCATGGCTTAGAAGGCGATTTCAATCGTAAAAATAGTTCAGTTTTTTCTGGGAAAATTGGTGAACAAGTCACCTCAGAAGTTTGCACTATTGTTGATGATGGTACAATTGAAAACCGTCGAGGCTCACTATCTATTGATGACGAAGGTACTCCAAGCCAAAAAACAGTGCTTATTGAAAATGGTATTTTAAAAGGCTATATGTTTGATAAGATTAACGCAAAATTGATGAATACATGTTCAACTGGTAATGGTCGTCGTGAAGGATATGCATACTTACCTATGCCAAGAATGACCAATACCTATATGTTGGCAGGAAATTCTTCTTTTGACGATATCATTAGTAGCGTCGATTATGGTCTTTATGCACCTAATTTTGCTGGTGGACAAGTAGATATCACCTCTGGTAAGTTTGTGTTTTCAACTTCAGAAGCTTACTTAATTGAAAAGGGAAAAATAACAACTCCAGTTAAAGGTGCCACATTAATCGGTTCAGGTATAGAAACTATGCAGCAAATATCTATGGTAGGTAATGATTTAGCATTAGATTCTGGTGTAGGTGTTTGTGGTAAAGCAGGGCAGAGCGTACCTGTTGGGGTTGGGCAACCCACTTTAAAAGTGGATAATTTAACCGTTGGTGGTACCATTAACCACTAATAATAATACATCAATGGGATTTAAAAATAGATGGAAACAATAATTACACTTTATCATGCGTTTGTTAATTTGGACATTGCAACGCTTTCAAACCCTAATGTGCTATGGACACTATATGGGATGTTGTTTGTCATTATTCTTTTAGAAAATGGCGTTTTACCAGCGGCTTTTTTACCTGGAGACAGTCTATTATTCTTAACTGGTGTGTTAATTAGCCAAAATGTATTCCATTTTGGTTTAATTAATTTTGTTTTAATTGCTGGCGCTGCTTTAGGTACTTGGTTAGGTTATGCTCAAGGACTTTGGCTTGGTAATACTAAGCTTGTCCAAGGTTGGATGGCACATATACCTGAAAAATATCATCATAAATCTGAAGTATTATTCCATAAGTACGGATTACAAGCGCTATTTATTGGGAGATTTATTGCTTTTGTACGTACATTATTACCGATGATGGCTGGATTATCAGGACTACACAGTCGAAAATTCCATATTTATAATATAATCAGTGCTACATTATGGATTTTCTTGATTGTAACATTAGGTTACCTATTTGGATTATCACCAGTTTTCAAAGAGTATGAAAAGCAGATCATGTCTTTATTAATGCTAATACCTGTTTTGTTGTTGGTGTTAGGGTTAATTTTTTCAATTTTTCTCGCTGTTAAGCGCTCTTTAAGCAATAAAAAGCAATCTAAAATTGGATTAAACGATAACAAGAAGTAGAAAGTGAAATTAACCGATAAGCCGGGTTCTGTCGTGGACAATCATTCCTCTAGGCTAATACTCACGCATTAGCTCAAGCAGTCTACCCGGATTCAACGCGGGCCACGCCAATGAATCCCTATTTGACCTTGCTCCGAGTGGAGTTTACCGTGCCACAACTGTTACCAGTTGCGCGGTGTGCTCTTACCACACCCTTTCACCCTTACCTGATCTTATAAAATAAGCCATCGGCGGTTTTCTCTCTGTTGCACTTGTCGTGAATTTTCACTCTCGCAAAAATCCCCCAGGCGTTACCTGGCACTCTGCCCTATGGAGCCCGGACTTTCCTCCCCTTTGTTTATTTCTTTATAAAAACAACAAAGCAGCGATTGTCTGGTTAATTTCGTTAATGAGTATAACCTAAAGCGCAATATTGTCCAGAGATGTCTTTTCTTTAGGAAATAGATGACTGAAATTTAAACATGAGTAAAGTAATGTAATTCCATAGGATTGAAATAACAAATTCTTAGCACATCTTGTTGATGTGCTATAAAACAAGATAATTTATTACCATTTTTTCTGTCGTTGGTTTTCATCATAATTGAACCATGTTACTACCCCTTTAGACATAATAATATCAAGCTTTCCTTCAATAATATTGTATTGCGTTTCGCCAATTAACATATGACTTGTTGAGCTCTTTTTAGTGTATTGATATGTCCACTGTGTTTCGTTGCTATTGATAGCGGTTTTTGTTGTTGGCTCACCAAATAGGGACAAAATCTGAGCTTCAGTTGATGACCCTTCAACAATTTTGCTTACTTTTGCGTTATTAAGCGGTGTGCCTTGCTCAACAAGATTTTTTTGTGTACATGCTGATAAAGCAAGTATAGAACAAAGGATGAGCAGAAATTTTTTAATATTTTTCATGATATAGTTGCCTATTGTGTTAATTTGTAGTTGATATGAAATGTGAATTGATAATAGCATATGTTTTATAACGTTCAAGATAGGGCAACTGAAGGTATAATTAAAAAATTTAATTCGTTAGTGCTGTACTTTTTTAATGTAATCAGATTTTCTTTTCTATACCATTCACTAAATTTTATTTCCATTTTTTAATTTATCTTAGTTTATAACCATAAGTATCTATGTTATTCTTTTCTACCCAATACAAGAGAAAATTTGATAGTTTAATTTGTTTTAGTATTTATTTTAATCGATTTTGAGTGGTAGCATTTAATTAGCTATCAACTAATGAATAAGCTGTTTGGCTTTTATGCCAAATACATACAGATATTAAAGATTTTATAACAATTTATTAATAAACCGAAAAAGATAGTTAGTGTTATTATATAAGCTGCGATATACTTTAACGCTAGTAAAATTTAGTTGCTATGGAATAACCAATGGAAAAACAGTTTCAATTAACAAATAGTAAAGAGATTATTGCTTATTTAGCTCAACAATTCCCAAATTGTTTTACCCTTGAAGGTGAGGCAAAGCCATTAAAGATTGGAATTTTTCAAGATATTATTTCTCGTTTAGATGGTAATGACGAACTTAGTAAAACTAAACTCCGTGCCGCACTGCGCTCATACACAATGAGTTGGCGTTACTTATATAGTATAAAAGAAGGAGCCAATCGTGTTGATTTAGATGGTAATCCTACTGAGGTTATTAGCCAAGAACAGATAGATCATGCGCTACAACAGTTGAAAGAGAGCAAAGAAAAAGCTAAAGAGCGTTTTAAAGAACGTGAAAAAGAAAAACGTAAAGCTACTCGGATGCTTCCTAAAAAAGCTAAAGCTTTAAAAATTGGTGATTTTGTTAAAGTTATAGTAGGTAATAAACCTATAAAAGTACAAGTCATTAATATTGAAAAAGAGCATATTAAGGTAAAGGTTGGTGCAGGTATGGAGTTAACGGTCAAACCTGAACATATTATCAATAAGTAGAGAGTTTGAATGAATAAATTACTCAATGGTATTATTACACTTAGCCTTATTTTGGGTATTTTTAGCCAAAATGTTCAGGCAAAACCGCAAGCTAATGAACAAATACCAGTTCTAAAGCAAGATGATATCCACCAAGTTGTTGCTAAGCGTGTAACGAATTTTTTTACTCAATCACATTATCGTAATTTTTCCTTGGATGGTGCTTTTTCAGCTCAGATTTTTGATCGCTATTTCAAATTATTGGATGGTAGTAAATCCATTTTTATTCAAAGTGATGTTGATGGTTTTCGAAATAGACAAGAGTCTTTAGGTCAAGAATTAATCGATGGTAATTTAAAGACGGCTTATGATATTTACAATCTTTTTTTGAAAAAACGTTATGACCGTTATCAATATGCTCTTGAGGTTTTACAACGGCCTATGGATTTTTCTGCCAATGATGAAATTGATTTTAATCGTGAAGAAATTGCTTGGCCGACATCAGAAAACGAACTTAATGTTTATTGGGATAAGCGTGTTAAATATGATGAATTGAGTTTATCCTTATCGGGAAAAAATGAAAAAGAGATCCGTAAAGTTTTAAGTAAACGTTACAATCGCGTTTTAAAAACGATAATGCAATCAAATAATGAAGATGCCTTTCAAGTATTTATGAATGCATTTGCCAGAGAAATTGATCCTCACACTAGTTATTTGGCACCACGTAAAAAACGAGATTTTGATTCCGAAATGAGTTTATCATTTGAAGGTATCGGTGCAACATTAAGCCAGCAAGATGACTATACGGTGATTATGTCTTTTGTAACAGGCGGACCTGCTGAAAAGAGTAAGTTACTTACCATCGGGGATAGGATTATTGGAGTAGGTCAAAGTAATTCAGCGATTGAAGATGTTATTGGGTGGCGCTTGGATGATATTGTCGATAAAATTCGTGGACCTAAAGGTACTGTTGTAAGATTGGAAATTTTACCTGCTGGTAATAATAGTAAGGCAAAAGTAATTGAGCTCACTCGTGATAAGATTCATTTTGAAGATAGAGAAGCGAAATTAAATATTATCGATAATCCACGTGGTAAAGTTGGCGTTATTGAAATACCAAGTTTCTATATGGGATTAACGGAAAAAGTTGAAGGACTCTTATCAAAAGCAAATAAAGAAAATTTGCAAGGTTTAGTTATTGATTTACGTGATAATGGCGGTGGTTCGTTAACCGAAGTTATCAATTTAACTGGCTTATTCATTGATACTGGACCAGTTGTTCAAGTACGTGATAATTTACAAAAAGTCATCACTTACAATGATAAGAATAAAGGTATCGAATACACCGGGCCACTTGTTGTTATGATTAATCGTTATAGTGCATCAGCATCAGAAATATTTTCTGCGGCTATGCAAGATTATGGGCGAGCATTAATAGTTGGTGAAACCACTTATGGTAAGGGAACCGTCCAAACTTCTCG
Source organism: Gilliamella sp. BG3 (assembly GCF_046635605.1). Lineage (NCBI taxonomy): Bacteria > Pseudomonadati > Pseudomonadota > Gammaproteobacteria > Orbales > Orbaceae > Gilliamella > Gilliamella sp. BG3. Next base: position 141,175 of record NZ_JBIDFE010000001.1, on the reverse strand, counting down.
TAACATCTCTTATCCAGTTGATGCAAGACTACATCCAAGTTGGCCTGAACTTGGAGGGGCTCAATATACTATTCAGAAGTTTTATCGTATCAATGGCGGTAGCACACAATTAAAAGGCGTTGAGCCAGATATTGAAATGAATAAAGTTAAGTATGTTGATGAAACGGGAGAACGTTTTTTAGATAACGCACTACCGTGGGATAAAATACCATCAGCTGATTATTTGACTCTTGCCAATATTAAGCCATTGTTGCCTGATTTAGAATCACAACATTTAGCCAGAATTTCACATAATCCTGAATTTATGTATATTGATGAAGATATCAAACGATTTAATGATAAAAAAGATCGTCAATATATTGTTTCACTTAATAAGAAAAAACGAGAAGTAGAACAAAAAAATAATGAGGAACGTGATTTAAAAAGAACTAATGCACGTTTAAATAAGGTAGGTTTACCATCAATTACTAAATTAGATGATTTACCAAAAAATTATAAAAAACCTGATCCTTACTTAGATGAATCTATCGAGATACTTCTTGATTTTGCACCTAAGTATCCCAAAATCAAAGGCAATAACTCTATTAAAGAGGTTATTACGTTTGATTTACCAATCGAGAAAGCTAATAAATAATTGGAGATAACATAATGGATTCAAATTTAAAATATGCTTTAATCACAACTATTGCTGTGTTAGCTGTTTTGGCAACATTTGGTTTTATTGTTTGTATGAATTAAAAAGCTTGATTAATTAGTTGGTGATCATTATAGTATGCAACCTGCTTTTGAAAAGCGGGTTCTAATGAGGTGAGGTGTCCGAGTGGTTGAAGGAGCACGCCTGGAAAGTGTGTATACGGCAACGTATCAAGGGTTCGAATCCCTTCCTCACCGCCATATTGAGTCATTAAAAGATGGAATCATTAGTTCATAACGCTATAAAACTAGCTATCTAGATTATTTTAATAGTTCGTAGTTTATAGTTGTTATTTAAAATGACAAACAATACCTTCCTCTCCTAAATCATTTGGAGTTATTATGGAAAACTTACGCACAGTTCAAGACTTTATACGTTGGACAGCATCACAACTTAGTCTATCAGATGTCTTTTTAGGTCATGGTACAGATAATCCTATTGATGAGTCTAAACAATTAATTTTAACAACGTTAGGATTATCGTTGTTTATTCCTGAAGAATTTTATTCCGCTAATCTAACTAATGATGAAAAAAATCAAATTATTGACATTATTCAAAAGCGAATAAAAGATCGTGTACCAACCCCTTATTTAACTAACCAAGCTTGGTTTTGTGGACATGCTTTTTATGTGGATGAGCGTGTATTAATTCCTCGTTCTCCTATTGGTGAACTAATTGATAACCATTTTGAGCAAATAATATTAACTGAACCTAAAAATATTCTAGATCTATGTACTGGTAGTGGCTGTATAGGGATTGCTTGCGCTTATGAGTTTGCTGATGCTCAAGTTGATATAACTGATATTTCATTAGAAGCATTAGATATCGCCCAAACAAATATTGAGATGCACGAAATGGATTTTCAAGTTACTCCTATTTTGTCAGATCTATTTGATGATGTGCCTGAAAAACAATACGATCTGATTGTCACTAATCCGCCTTATGTTGATAGTGAAGATATGAGTGATTTGCCAGATGAGTTTTTATATGAACCTAAATTAGCATTAGAAGCGGGCTTTGATGGTTTAGATCTGGTAAAAAAAATTTTACGAGATGCGATAAATTATTTAACACCAGCAGGTGTATTAGTTTGTGAAGTCGGCAATAGTTGGGTTAGCTTACAACAACAATATCCCGATGTCCCTTTTAATTGGATAGAATTTGAACGTGGTGGGTTGGGTGTATTTTCTATCACACGTGAAGAACTGATTCAATATCATTACTGTTTTAAATAAACTGTTATTAATCATTGGAATAAATTTATTATGGCTGGAAACTCAATCGGAAAATTATTCAAAGTAACCACATTCGGTGAATCGCACGGTGTGGCATTAGGGTGTGTTGTCGATGGTGTTCCTCCTGGACTTGCGTTAACAGAATCAGACATGCAAAATGATCTTGATCGTCGTAGACCTGGCTCATCTCGTTATACAACTCAACGCCGAGAAGCAGATCAAGTCAAAATTTTGTCAGGCGTATTTGAAGGTGTTACAACTGGAACGAGTATTGGTTTACTTATTGAAAATACCGATCAACGTTCTCAAGATTATAGTAAAATTAAAGATATCTTCAGACCAAGCCATGCAGATTACACTTATCAAAATAAATATGGCATACGCGATTATCGCGGTGGCGGTCGCTCCTCTGCTCGTGAAACGGCTATGAGAGTTGCTGCCGGCGCTATTGCAAAAAAATATCTACAAGAAAAGCTTGGCATTACTATTCGTGGTTATTTGGCTCAGATGGGTGATGTAAAATGTGAATTGAAAGACTGGCAACAAGTTGAACACAATCCATTTTTTTGCGCAGATGAGAGTAAATTAGATGCACTTGAACAGCTGCTTCGGTCATTAAAAAAAGAGGGTGACTCAATAGGTGCGAAAGTTTGCATTGTTGCTGAAAATATTCCAGTAGGACTTGGCGAACCTGTATTTGATAAACTAGATGCTGATCTTGCGCATGCACTAATGAGTATTAATGCCGTGAAAGGTGTAGAAATTGGCGATGGTTTTGCTGTTGTGAATAAACGTGGTAGCGAAAATCGTGATGAAATAACACCTAAAGGCTTTTTATCTAATCATGCCGGTGGGATTTTAGGTGGTATTAGTTCAGGACAAACCATATCAGCCAGCATAGCACTTAAACCCACGCCTAGTATAGAAATTCCAGGTAAATCAGTTAATATTTTGGGTGAAAGCGTTGAAGTATCTACACATGGTCGACATGATCCATGTGTTGGCATTCGAGCTGTACCAATTGCTGAAGCAATGGTTGCTATTGTGCTAATGGATCATTACCTTCGTTATCGGGCTCAATGTGGTGATGTAAATAAATTATGAGTTATGATCTGCTTATTTTACTTTTTCTGATTGCTGCTTTGGCCGGTTTTATTGATTCTATTGCTGGCGGAGGTGGTTTATTAACTGTCCCTGCATTACTTGCTGTTGGACTGCCACCAGCTAGTGCATTGGCAACCAATAAATTGCAAAGTTGCGGTGGTTCGTTTTCTGCTAGCCTATATTTTATCCGGCAGCATATGGTGGATTTGAAACAACAAAAATGGGCAATCGTTTTTGCTTTTGTTGGTTCAGCAATTGGAACATTATCTGTGATGCGTATCCAAGCTGATTTTTTAAAATTATTATTACCAATTTTAACTATTAGCGTTGGGCTCTATTTTCTACTTTCTCCAACTATTGGAGAAAACGACCGTAACAGTCGCCTTTCACTTATTCAATTCGCATTAATTCCTGCCTTTGGTATAGGTTTTTATGATGGATTTTTTGGCCCTGGTGCTGGTTCATTTTATGCGTTAGCTTATATCACGTTAGCTGGTTTTAATTTAACCAAAGCGACTGCACATACCAAAGTACTAAACTTCACCTCAAATTTGGCCGGCTTGCTGTTTTTTATTATAGGGGGAGAAGTAATCTGGTCAATTGGATTGGTTATGTTAGTTGGTCAATTTATAGGAGCGAGGCTTGGTGCTAAAATGGTCATCGCCAAAGGTCGTAAATTAATTCGACCAATGTTAATTACAGTTTCGACCCTTATGAGTATAAAATTAATTTACGAAAACTTTTTTTAATTACTTATAAGTTAAGTAATTTACATTTTCTCTACCTAAAATATCTAAAGTAATTTTATTATCAATTTTACTGCTTCTCATTTTTACCTTTCATAATTCATTTATATTAAAATTTTTGTCAAAAACTTTCAGGTAACTATATGTTTGAGTATAAAATAGCAACAAGTATTTATTTCACTTAAATATTATTTAGTATATATTTGTGTTATATAAGATAGTTTGTGTTAACACGTCCCAATATTATGAAACTTCAACAATTACGCTATATTATAGAAATAGCACGTTCTGGCTCAATAAATGAAGCCGCTAAGAATTTATATATTACTCAGCCAAGCTTATCAACAGCGGTGAAAGATCTAGAAGCTGAATTTGGTATTGAGATTTTTGTTCGCAGTTCTAAAGGAGTTTCACTTTCACCTGATGGTGTTGAGTTTTTAGGTTATGCCAAACAAGTTTTAGATCAAGCTGAACTATTGGAACAGCACTACTCCAAAAAAGAACCCTCTAAGCAGTTATGCAGCATATCTACTCAGCATTATGCTTTTGCGGTTAATGCCTTTGTTAACTTAATTAAAAAAAATCAAACAGATGAGTATGAGTTTACGCTTAGGGAAACAAAAACATATGATATTATCACCGATGTAGCTAATTTACGTAGTGAAGTTGGTATTTTGTATTTGAATGATTTTAATCAAAAAGTGATTTTACGGTTACTGAAAGAACATAGATTAACCTTTAATCCACTTTTTGAAGCTAATCCTCATGTATTTATTAGTACTCATCATCCATTATCATCCATGAAGTTATTAACTTTAGATGATTTAGAGGATTACCCTTATCTTTCTTTTGAGCAGGGCGAATATAACTCATTTTATTTTTCCGAAGAAATTTTAAGTACGGTTTATCATAAAAAGAGTATACACGTCAGTGATAGAGCAACCTTATTTAACTTATTGCATGGACTCAATGGTTATACCATTAGCACAGGGGTTTTAAGTGCTGACTTAAACGGATCTGATATTTTATCAATACCGTTAGATGTAGAAGAAAAAATCCTAATTGGCTGGATCACATCACAAAAGGCTCAACTAAGCTTATCAGCTCAAAATTATATTGAGGCGCTAAAAAAACTAATTCAAGAAGAGTATGGTTTCGAGCTTAAGTAAATACTGCTGCTAACTAAATAAATCAAATTGCTATTTTTATAAATTTCAGTATAATTACGTAACTCATATATTCACTATATGGATACCGAGGAATGTCTGAATTAGAGATCGGTCATTCCATTTTTTATGTTTATTTTAAGAGGTTTATTATGTCTCTAACTGTAGAAACTAAAGCGAAAATCGTTGCCGAATATGGTCGTGGCACTAACGACACTGGTTCAACAGAGGTTCAAGTTGCTCTTTTAACTGCACGTATTAATGATTTACAAGGTCATTTTTCTGAGCATAAAAAAGATCACCATAGCCGTCGTGGTCTATTACGTATGGTGTCTAGCCGTCGTAAATTATTAGATTATTTACGTCGTAAAGATATTGAACGTTATAACCAATTGATTAAAAAATTAGGTTTACGTCGCTAATTGACAATCTACTTGAAAAGAGGCTTAGGCCTCTTTTTCGTTGTGAAAAATCGGTGCTCTGATATAATATTGAGCGTTAAAAATTATTATTTTATGTAAGCCAACAAAGTAAAGGTTATATCTCATGTTTCGCGCGACTAATGAGAGCTCTATAATTTATAGATTTGTCATTAGTCGTGACAGTGAAATAATCTTTTTGTTGTATATATCCCCACATTGTTGAAGAGAGTATCAATAAGCGTAGCGTAATGTTGCGTCCTGTCGAAATATCAAACTTCAACATAACAAATAACAAGAGGACACTATTTTGTTTAATCCGACATGTCAAAAATTTCAATATGGTCGTCATACCGTGACTTTAGAAACTGGTATTATGGCTCGTCAAGCAACCGCAGCTGTTATGGTTAATATGGATGATACTGCTGTATTTGTCACGGTTGTTGCAAATAAAAAAGTAAAAGAAGGTCAAGACTTCTTCCCATTAACAGTTAATTACCAAGAACGCACCTATGCTGCAGGGCGTATTCCTGGTGGATTTTTTAAACGTGAAGGTCGTCCAAGTGAAGGTGAAACTCTAATTGCACGTTTAATCGACCGCCCGCTTCGTCCATTATTTCCTGAAGGATTTGTTAATGAAATCCAAATTATTGCAACAGTTGTTTCGGTTAATCCCGAGGTGAGCCCTGACCTAGTTGCAATGATTGGTGCTTCTGCTGCACTTTGCTTATCTGGTGTTCCATTCCACGGCCCTATTGGTGCTGCACGTGTTGGCTTTATTAATGATGAATTTGTATTAAATCCATCAGTAAAAGAGCTTGCAGCCAGTCGTCTAGATTTAGTTGTTGCGGGTACAAAAAGTGCAGTATTAATGGTTGAATCTGAAGCTGATTTACTCACTGAAGATCAAATGTTAGCAGCGGTAGTATTTGGTCATGAACAACAACAAGTTGTTATTGATAATATTAACGAATTTGTAGAAAAAGCCAATTGTGAAAAATGGGATTGGGTAGCACCGGCTAAAAATGAGGTGCTATATAATGCCATTGTTGAATTAGCTAAAGATCGTTTGGGCGAAGCTTATCGTATTACTGAAAAACAAGCACGTTATGCACAAATCGATTTAATTAAAGAAGAAGTTTTAGCTGTACTAAAAGAACAAAATGACGAACTCGATGAAAACGAAGTGATTAATATTATTGTTGAGTTGGAAAGTCAAATTGTTCGTAAGCGTGTTATTGCTGGTGAACCGCGTATTGATGGTCGTGAAAAAGATATGATTCGTGCACTTGATATCCGTACTAATGTCTTACCAAGAACTCATGGTAGTGCACTGTTTACACGTGGTGAAACTCAGGCACTAGTTACTGCAACATTAGGTACAGAGCGTGACGCACAAATCATTGATGAGTTAACTGGTGAATATACCGAACGGTTCTTACTTCATTACAATTTTCCTCCATACTCTGTTGGCGAAACAGGCATGGTTGGCTCACCAAAACGCCGAGAAATTGGTCATGGTCGCCTAGCTAAACGAGGTGTTGCGGCTGTAATGCCAAGCCGTGAAGAATTTCCATATACTGTTCGAGTAGTGTCTGAAATTACTGAGTCAAATGGTTCATCTTCAATGGCTTCTGTTTGTGGTGCTTCACTTGCTCTTATGGATGCAGGGGTACCAATCAAATCATCTGTTGCTGGTATTGCAATGGGATTAGTAAAAGAAGGTGATCAGTTTGTCGTATTATCAGATATTCTTGGTGACGAAGACCACCTTGGTGATATGGACTTTAAAGTAGCAGGTACACGCGAAGGTGTAAGTGCATTGCAAATGGATATCAAAATTGAAGGTATTACCAAAGAAATTATGCAAGTAGCACTTAATCAAGCTAAAGGTGCTCGTTTACACATTTTAGGTGTAATGGAACAAGCAATTAATAAGCCTCGCCAAGAAATTTCAGAGTTTGCACCACGTATTTATACAATGAATGTAAATCCTGACAAAATTCGCGATATTATCGGTAAAGGTGGCGCAACAATTCGGGCTTTAACTGAAGAAACAGGAACAACTATTGAAATCACTGATGATGGTACCGTTAAGATTGCCGCTTCAGATGGTAATAAAGCCAAAGATGCCATGGCACGTATTACTAACTTAGTTGCTGATGTCGAAATTGGTAAAATTTATACAGGTAAAGTAACAAGAATCGTTGATTTTGGTGCTTTTGTATCGGTTATTGGTGGTAAAGAGGGACTTGTTCATGTATCTCAAATTGCCGATCATCGAGTAGAAAAAGTGGCTGATTATCTAAAAGTTGGTCAAGAAGTGAATGTTAAAGTGCTAGAAATTGACCGCCAAGGCAGAATCCGTTTGAGTATGAAAGATGCTGTCGAACCGACAGCAGACGTTGTTTCAACAGCAGAATAAAATTATTATTCATTAGGGGATAAAAATGGGATTATTCAACCTGAGAACTGTATGCTGCATTTTGCTAGCTGTTATTCTTTTGTCAGGTTGTTCTAATTCTCAACCTTTGTTAGCTGTTCCTGAGCAAGTTTCATATGATGATGAGTTAAAAATTGCTCAGCTCAGCCAACAGCTGTCTCAAAAAGGCCTTGATACTGGAACGCGAATGCAACTCATATTTGAGCGAGGTATTGCCTATGATTCATTGGGTTTTAAAGCCTTTGCTCAAAGCGATTTTTCCTATTTGTTGAGCTTAAATCCTGAAGTTCCTGACATTTACAACTTTCTAGGAACCTATGCATTAAGAGATGGCGATTTTGATACAGCTTTAATGTCGTTTAATACTACATTAGAGCTTGATCCCGCTTATACTTATGCGTATTTAAATCGTGCTATTACGTTGTATCGTACAGGCCATTATCAAGCCGCAGAGCGTGATGCATTAAGGTTTTATCAATATGATATGAATGAACCTATTAGGATTCTATGGCTTTATTTGATTGAAAAGGAAAATGATAATAAAGCCGCCAAAATTGAGCTACAAAAACGTTATGATCTGATTAATGATAAAACGAGTTATAGTGGCAATATTATTGCATTTTATTTAGGTAAAATTAGCGAAACTAAATTAATGCAGAACCTTCAACAAGGTGTAGAGAATAATCGACAATTAGCCGAACGCCTTTGTGAAGCCTACTTTTACTTAGGTAAATATTATCAAAGTAAAGGTGACAACGAACGTGCCAAAATGTTATTTAAATATGCTTTAGCCAATAATATTTATAACTATGTTGAACATCAACAGGCACTTTATGAAATGAAGTTACTTGAAGAAAAAGAAGAGTAACAAGGGTCATGCCAGTTTTAAAAGTGAAAATATTGTTATAGCGTAGTTCTGATTTGCCAAATAATATGTTCTTAACATTAGATAATGCGGTTAGCTTTATCTTAGATATATCAATATCAATCAACCTTAGTTTATTTTTTAGATTCGATTTGTTGAGTTAACATAGGCAGTTAGTTATTGGGGTGAGTTGTAAATTTTCAATTTAGTGAGCTGGCATAAATTTATATCTGCTTTCTTTATTTGGTTTAAAAAAATAAGATAAAACTTATATGATATTAGTTAATAATTATCAGGATTTTTACTAAATAAGTAAGTTTATATATTCAAAATTTATAAGCGAGTTTACATGACAAAAGAAGTTTCTTTTATTGATCTTGGTTTATCCGAGGATATTCTTAACGCATTAAATGATCTTGGTTTTAGCAAACCATCACCAATCCAATCTGAATGTATTCCTCTATTATTAGAGGGTAATGATGTATTGGGTATGGCACAGACAGGTAGTGGCAAAACCGCTGCATTTTCAATTCCTTTCTTAATGAATATTGACGCAAACTTAAAAGCACCACAACTTTTAGTATTAGCTCCTACACGGGAATTGGCTATACAAGTTGCTGATGCTTGCTCTGAATATTCAAAATATATGAAAGGGGTAAAAGTACTCGCTTTATATGGTGGACAGCGTTATGACGTTCAATTACGAGCCTTAAAACAAGGTCCTCAAATTGTAGTTGGTACACCAGGACGTTTGCTAGATCACTTAAATCGTAAAACCTTAGATCTCTCTAATCTTAAGGGATTAGTACTTGATGAAGCAGATGAAATGTTAAGAATGGGCTTTATTGATGATGTTGAAAGCATTATGACAACGATTCCAGATGATCATCAAACAGCTTTATTTTCGGCAACAATGCCAGCACCAATTCGTCGTATTACTAAACGATTTATGCAAAATCCTAAAGAAGTTCAGATCAAAGGTACCAATCAAACTGCCCCTGATATTGACCAAAGTTATTGGCTTGTTAGAGGTATGCGTAAAAACGAAGCTATCGTTCGCTTTCTAGAAGCAGAAGATTTTGATGCGGCTATTATTTTTGTTCGAACAAAATCAGCTACTTTAGATGTGGCGGAAGTGCTTGAAAAGCACGGTTATAGTTGTGCTGCATTAAATGGTGATATGACACAACAATTGCGTGAACAAACATTAGATCGTTTACGTAATGGTCGTTTAGATATATTAATTGCAACTGATGTTGCTGCTCGTGGTTTAGATGTTGAGCGTATTAGCTTAGTTATAAATTATGATATCACGTTAGATTCTGAATCTTATGTTCACCGTATTGGACGAACTGGTCGTGCTGGACGTGCTGGCCGTGCTATTTTATTTGTTGATAGCCGTGAACGTCGTTTACTTAAGAATATCGAGCAAACTATCAAAAAACCAATTCCAGAAGTTGGGTTGCCATCAAAAGAGCTACTTGAACAGCGTCGTTTAGCTAAATTTACTGCGCAAGTCCAGAAACAACTTGAGAGTAGTGATTTAGATGAGTACCAAAAGTTATTAGCAAAAATACAAGCGGATAGTGGAGCCGATCTTGAAACGATTGCAACCGCTTTATTAAAATTAGCACAAGGGGAACGCCCTTTAATTTTACCACCAGACCCAGTGTTTAAACCATCGCGTGAAATGCGAGATCGGGATAATCGTGGCGGTGAACGCCGTTTACGAGGTGATAATCGTGAATCCCCAAAACGTCGAGAACGACGCGATGTTGGTGATATGGATATGTATCGTATTGAAGTTGGTAAAGAGAACGGTATTGAAGTTCGTCATATTGTGGGGGCAATTGCTAACGAAGCTGATATTAGCAGTCGTTACATTGGTAATATCAAGCTTTATGATACTTATTCGACAGTTGAATTACCAAAAGGTATGCCAAAAGACATACTAAAACATTTTGAAAAAGTAAGAGTACTTAATCAACCAATGAAAATGAGCTTAATCAGTGGAGTAGCGTCTGATACTAAACGAGCTCGTAAAAACAGTAAATCAGATACATCTGATAAACCGTTTGCAAAAAAGCGTGGTCGCCCAACAGCACCTAAATTCTAATGTATTGACCTCTGTCATTTGGCAGAGGTATCTTTAATTCTTTTTATCTCAACTAACAACATAGTTTAGTAGCCACATACTGCATCATATTCAGCTAGATAACAAAACAGAGTTAGCGCTTTACCCTAAGTTATGATTGAGAGTATACTATTAAAAATATTAACAGTTAATTAGAGGTAAGCATGGCAGATTCTTTAAACAAATGCAAAGCAAACGAAACTCCAGCATGTTGTTGTGTGGATGTTGGTACAATAATTGATAACGAAGACTGTAGCGCTGAGTATGAACACATCTTTGCGACAGAATCAGAAGCTCAAGCTAAGTTAGCATCTTTAACTCAAGCTGCAAATGATGTCGCAACAGAGCCGTGTGAAATTAATAGCAATATTGATAAAATAAGTAATGGCTTTAAACTATCAACAAAATTCACCTTTTGTTGTGGTGCAGAATGCATGATTTTCCAATTAAAATTACGTTAATTGAATATTGATGAAAGTTTGTATTATGAGACATGGTGAAGCAGGGTTTTCTGCTTCATCGGATTCCAGTAGAACATTAACAAATTATGGCATTAATCAGTCAAATCAAGCTGGTAAATGGCTTAAACAGCAAAATTTTCAATTTGAAATTGGTTTGGTTAGTCCTTATTTGCGAGCTCAACAAACACTAACAGAATTATCATCACACGTTAGTGTTGCAAAAGTTGAAACTAATCAGTTTTTAGTGCCTGGTGGTAGCTCATCTCATATTGCTGACGTATTAGTAATATTGTTAAATGATGGGGTTGAAAATGTGATTATTGTATCTCATTTGCCATTGGTGGGATATTTAGTTAATGAACTATGTCCGCAAGTTGCTCCTCCTATGTTTTCTACTGCCGCAATTGCTTGTATTAGTTTATTACCAAACTCTGCAGGAAATCTTGAATGGTTTCATCAAGCGGAGTAAAAAAACTTAATCTTTTTGATTTACCTCTAACTGGTCGAACTTTAATTGAAGCATCGGCTGGAACCGGTAAAACTTATTCTCTTGCCTTTATTTACTTAAGATTATTATTGGGTATTGGTCAAAATAGTTACCCAAGACCTTTAAATGTTAACGAAATTCTGGTTGTGACTTTTACCAAAGCGGCAACTCAAGAACTTCGATCGCGGATAAGGCAAAATATTCAAGAACTGCGAATAGGGCTATTACAAGGACATCATAAAGATCCTATTTATCAACAACTCATTGAATTAATTGATGATAGAAAATTTGCAGTACAGCAACTAACTATTGCTCAACAGTCAATGGATGATGCGGCTATTTATACTATACATAGTTTTTGCCAACGAATACTAACTAGCCATGCATTTGAATCGGGTGTTTTATTTGAGCAAAAGCTAATCTCTGATGAATATGAGTTAAAATTAAGAGTAACTCAAGATTTTTGGCGTCACTATTTTACACAGCTTGATAAACCACTTGCTTATTTAGTGCTTGCTACATGGCAAGATCCAACGGCATTGCTAAAAGACATCACCCCTTATTTAGGGTTAGATTTCAACAATGCTGGCAAGGTAAACCTAGATATAAGTACAACAATAAAGTTGTTTTACCAACAAAGTTATGAAAAAATTGAAAATATTAAAAAATCTTGGTTAGCTTTGTCTGAAAAATTAGTTGAAATCATTATACAATCAGGTGTCAGTAAACAATCATATAGTAGTCGAAATCTACCCAATTGGGTAATTAAAGTATCGGCATGGGCTAACAGCGAAACTCGAACGTTTGAATTACCCAACGAACTTGAAAAATTTAAGCAATCAGTTTTAAGCGAAAAGACGAAAGAAGGAAAAAGTGTTCCATGTCATTCGTTTTTTGAACAAATTGACGATCTATATAAACAACCTTTTGATCTACGAAGCCAAATCTTAATGGATATTGTCAGTGTAATTCAGAAAGGGATCTATAACGAAAAACTCAAAAATGGCGAGATGAGCTTTGACGATCTTATTTGGCAACTAAATCGTGCATTAAAAGCACAAGCAGGTGATCGATTGGCGCAAAGTATAGCCTCAAAATATTGTGTTGCTTTAATTGATGAGTTCCAGGATACCGATCCTGCTCAGTATCAAATTTTTGATCGTATTTATGACAGGAACAAGTTAGATCGAGGTCTATTATTTATTGGTGATCCAAAACAAGCAATTTACAGCTTTCGAGGTGCAGATATATTCACTTACTTAAAAGCTAAACAATCGACAGGGGAAAATTCTTTTACCATGGATGTAAACCATCGTTCATCTGCTTCGATGGTCAAAGCTGTTAACCAATTATTTTCTAATTGCGATAATCCATTTATATTTAATGATATTCCTTTTTTACCCATGGAAGCGGCAAAACGGAATCAGCAAAAGTCTTTACAAGTTAACAACCAAGAAGTATCGGCATTAGCTGCTTACTTACTACCTGATGATATTGCAACAAATTCTGATTATCAAGAACACATGGCTAGTTGTTGTGCTACCCAAATAGTGACTTTACTGTCTAATTCATCAATGTTAATTGATAGCGAAAACGAACAACGTCCTGTGACTACAGCAGATATTGCGATCTTAGTGCGTAATGGACGTGAAGCCGAAGTTATTCAACAAAAATTGACTCATTGCGGTGTTAAGAGTGTCTACTTGTCAAACAATAGTAGTGTGTTTTCTTCAAATGAAGCAAAAGATGTATTGAGCCTATTGCAAGCTGTTTTAATGCCAGAAAACGAAACAATGCTCAAGCTAGCATTAATGACATCGCTATTAGGTCAAACCATGACAGACCTTGAACAAATCACTGACGATCAAGATAAATGGGAAAGTTTGGTCGAAGAATTCAAACAATATCAAGCAATTTGGCAATATTATGGTGTATTGGTTATGTTACGCCGAATGATGAAAAAACGGCATCTAGCTGAAAACATCTTAGCTCGCCAAGGTGGTGAACGAACATTAACTAACTTAATGCATTTAGGTGAATTACTTCAAGAAACATCAAATGAGTTAGATGGTCCACACGCCTTAATTCGGTGGTTGACAAAACAAATTGTTAACCCAGATCCAAATTTAGAAAATCATCAACAACGCCTTGAAAGTGATGAAAACCTTGTCAAGATTATTACTATTCATAAATCAAAGGGATTAGAGTTTCCAATTGTTTGGTTACCATTTATTTCAATATATCGTGCATCCGATAGCCAATTTTATCATGATAAAGATAATGAGTATCAGCCAACTTATGCATGGTTACTGTCTGATGAGATTAAAGAGCAGATAGAAAAAGAGCGACTTGCTGAAGATTTGCGGCTATTATATGTTGCAATGACTCGCTCGGTTTATCATTGTAGTATTGGACTTGCTTCATTGAAAAAAAGCCAATCGGCTATTAATCATTTATTAAAAAGTGAATTAAGATCAATTGCCAATATAGCTAATTTAATTGATGTCCAATTACCAATAGAGAGCGAACAGTATATTCCGGCAATTTTGCCAGACCAATCATTATCGGCTAACGTATTTTCGCGTAATATTTCAAACAGTTGGCGGGTTACAAGTTATACTGAATTACAAAGGCATAATCATAATGTATTGGCTTATAAGCCTGATCTTATTAATGACTGGGACGAGTCCCCATACGAATCCGATAGAGTACAATCAAACGACACACTATATGATATCCACCATTTTCCTAAAGGAGCATATGTCGGTACATTAATGCACAGCATTATGGAAGATATCACATCAGATAATCTTGTTGAATTATGTAATCAGATGGTAAAAAAGCTCAATTTAGAAACAGAGTGGAATAGCGTAGTAACAAATTGGATGCAACAGATATTGACTACAAAACTGCATGATCCAAATTTAATATTATCGCAAGCGTTAATGGGGCAACATATTAACGAATTGCAATTCTATCTCCCTATACGCAAAACAGTCACTAGTCAGCAATTAGATAGTTTGTGTAAACAATATGATCATTTATCAAGATTATGTCCCGAATTAGATTTTGAGTCGGTACAAGGTATGCTAAGAGGCTTTATCGATTTAGTCTTCAAATTTGAAGGGAAATATTATGTGGTTGATTATAAATCTAATTGGTTAGGTGAATGTGTTGATGCTTATAGCCAAGAAGCACTTGAAAAAGTGATGTGCGATCATCGCTATGACCTACAATATCAACTTTACTGTTTAGCATTGCATCGTTTTTTAAAAGGACGTTTGTCTAATTACCAATACCAAACGCATTTTGGAGGGGTATACTATCTCTTTTTACGAGGAATGCCCGAGCAAGGCATCTTTTATCACCTACCTCAGCAAGAATTTATCGAAGAACTTGATAAGCTGTTTGATGGTGAAATGTTAAATGGAATATAACAATTATTAAGAAATAACCATATCGAAAAATACAATTGAATAAAAATAAGGCACCCAAAACGGTGCCTTATTTTTAGATGGCTTATTTAACATTTAAACATAAGCTGATAGCTATAGTGTTTATCTGTCAGTAAAAATTTATGATGTACATTTGGTGTCCAAGAATCATCTCCACCAATTCCCATATGATAAGCATCAATACTTATATAAGCGCATGACCTAGGTTCCAATAAATGACGATGAGTTTTTTCTATTAATTGCTCTGTCCCATATTGATTAACGTTAAATTTAAACTGATGTCCAGTTATGATCATCTCATTAAGTTGCAATCTTTTAACCTCGCAACGCAATCCATTTTCACATGGATAAATATAAGGTGTATAAAGTTCTGCAAAAGGTAACGACCAATCACCAAAAATAGCTGATGTTTTTCGATCAGGATAATTTTCATGAGGTCCTAAGCCAAGCCATTTTACTTTTTTAGGAATCTGTTTCATTTGATAACATAAACCGATTAATACTGTATATAAAATGATAATTTTTAATGTGATATCTATCACAATATTAGTGTTTAGTTTTTGAATAGTCGCTCTTATTGGTTATATTTAAACTACCTAATAAAAGGTATTGGATTGTTACCGATTTATAGCGGGCAAAACCTAAAGAATAGTTATGACTATTTTTTAGGTTTTTTTTTGTCTCAAATTTAAAAGATTTTTAAATATTTTTTAATAATAAGTTTAGGGGAGGGGAGAAATGAAATTTTCAAAAAAAATAGTATATAAAATCAAACCAAAACGAGTTGTTTTAATGACTATGCTAGGTTTGTGTTATTTACCCAATGCGATGGCAGCAACTCAAGATGAGCTAGAAGCAAGAATTGCGTTATTAGAGCAAAAGTTATTAGTTCTTAGTCAAGAGTCTAATGATTTGAAAAAGCAAGTGATTGATTCTAATAAGCAACTTGCTAAATTAAATAATAATCTTCAAAAACAACAAATTATTATAAATAATCAGAAAAAAGCGCTTAAAAATAGTCAAAATGTAGCAATTACAAAGCAACAGCCTCCAGTTAATCCTGTACAAGCAAATAATAATCAAATTTTACTAGTTAGTACACCAAAAACCGATACTATGCAAGACAGCAATCATCCAGAAAAGACTTCATTTACTTTAGCTGAATTTAAAGATTATATTAAAGAAGAAATAGGATTTTCTTATAATGGTTACTTCCGTGGTGGTTGGTCAACTTCAAGCAATGGTAAACCTAAAAATTATGCTGAAGGTGCATTAGGTCGATTTGGTAATGAATATGGTGGTTGGTATGATCTTATCTTTAAGCAAAAAGTCTATGATCAAGATGGAAGGCGAGTTGATGCAATTGTTATGATTGATGGAAACGTGGCAACAAATAAAGCTGCGGGTTTATTTAATACGCAAGATGACAATATTATGCAATTTTCAGATATATATTTAGAAACAAAAGGATTTGTGCCACGTTTTCCTGATGCGAAATTATGGGTGGGTAAACATTCTTTGCCTTATAATGAAATACAAATGCTTGATTGGAAAACACAAAAAACGCCAGCAGGTGGAGGTATTGGTATTGAAAATCTTAAAGTCGGTGTTGGTGCTCTTGATTTATCATTAGTTAGAGCAGATGTAAATGTGAAAAATAAAAAAGAAATAATTAGTACTGATGATAGTAAAGTAAATAAAATTGAACAATATAAAAAGGAAGAAGTTGATTTAAACGAACTAGAAATTCGCTATCGTGATATCCCATTATGGCAAAATGCAACGCTTGGTTTGAATGTTCGTTATTCAGCACCAAATAAATCTAAAATTCAAAATAGTATATCTGTTAAAAATGCTTGGCTTGGTAGCCTTGTTTTGCGTCAAAATGAATTTTTTGGCGGATTTAATCAGTTTACATTACAGACAGCAACCAATTCTGTTGCATCACAGCTGGCTAACATTAATACTAATAACCCAGAGTTTGCCAGTAATTCGGATAATGACTATATAGGTACACATACTGGTGGTAAAGCTTATCGTTTTGTATCGGAAGGTGAAGCTTATTTAAGCGATAATATCATTGTTGCCCATGCTTTGGCTTTAACTTCAGGAAATGATGTTTATTCTTATGATCTTAATCTTCCACATACCGATTTTACAAGTTTTAAATCAGCAATAAGACCAGCTTATATCTGGGATACTTATAATCAAAGCGGTGTTGAACTAGGTTACTTTCGTCAGAAAGACAAAGTTAAAAGTAAAACTTATGTCGAAGAAGGATATAAAACAACACTTTACCATTCATTTAAAGTCGGAAAAAGTATTTTATCTTCACGACCTGATATTCGTTTTTATGTTTCTTATATAGAAGCACTACAAAATGATATTAGTAAATTTGATTTTAATGGTAAAGATCATCAAATTAGTTTTGGTGTACAAACAGAAGTTTGGTTTTAAGTGATATAAAATAAGACTTATCATCTGAACTATATTATAGATGTAAAATATATGGTTCAGATGAAAAATGGATACTTTTTTGATGTATAGCTACTTTATTTTTAACTATTGATAAAAGCTACTGAATAACGTTTAGTTAAGGTTGGTATATAGACGTTAATCAAATTTGTTGGAATACTTTCTCCTTTTGCAAGTTTTAGTGCTAATTCAGCAGCTTGTTCAGCCATTGTCTGTAAAGGATAACGAATGGTAGTTAATTTTGGATGTAAATAACGTGATAAAATAAGATCATCAAAACCAATGATCGAAATATCGTTTGGAATTTTAATATCATTATCGTAAAGCACAGACATTGCACCGGCGGCCATTGAATCGTTATAACAAGCAATTGCAGAGATATGACAGTTACGTTCAAGTAATGACATCATTGCTTGTTCGCCACCTATTTCATTTGGTAAACCAATTGCAATCAGATTCTCATTAACATCAATACCATGTTCTAACAATGCGTCTTTATAGCCTTGTAAACGATCAGATGAGTCAGAAATATTATGATTTGAACATAAATAACCAATTCTAGTATGCCCATGTTGAATTAAATGTTTGACTGCAAGATAAGAGCCGTAACGGTCATCAAGAGCAATACAGCGTTTTTCAAATCCTTTTACGATACGATTAATTAGAACCATACCGGGTACTTGTTGCATCAATTTTTCTAGATCGCTATCAGAGAGCATTTTGGCATGTACAACTAACGACGAACAGCGATGTTCAATTAATTGAGTAATTGCATTATATTCTTGTTGCTCATTATGATAGCCATTACCGATCAACAAAAAATGACCTGTTCGTGAGGCAACTTTTTCAACGGTACTAACCATGGCACCAAAAAATGGATCCGATACATCAGCTACAACAATACCAATAGTATTCGAATTTTGTTGTGACAAAGCGCGTGCATTAGCATCAGGATAGTAGTTTAATTTTTGCATAGCTTCTTTTACGGTATCTCTTGTATTATCTCGAACGTTATTTGCGTTATTAATTACGCGAGATACAGTTGCAACTGAAACTTTAGCTAAACGCGCAACATCTTTTATTGTCGCCATAAAAAACCTTTTAATTAATTACTATCCATAAAATATCGATAATTATAATATTTAATGCTTATCAATATAGAGTTCTGTAGATTAACAATAATATAAGACAAAAAGTACTGAAAGTGAAAGGGTTATCTTTTTTACTGTCTTGAAGTTAATTTATTTGCAATACTCTTGATATATGACTGAATTAATTGATCATAATAAGGTAAAATAAAAACTTTGCCAATGATATTATTGGCGAATTAAAAACTAGAATTGTTTCATTAAAGACTAAATATTAAGGGGACAGCAATTAGCAAATCCCCTGATAGTCGCTAAATAATTAATTTAAAAGTATCAATAATATTATTTAGCGGTTACTTTTATTAACATAGCCGTTGCTGGGTCAAGTACTGGTAAAGGTAATCCGACATCCATTAACCAATCACCAGATAGAGTCGTTTTGTTCTTCATCCATTGAGGTAATGCTTTCATAACATGACCATTTATTTTAGGATCAATGTTATCAGGCATATCTAGCACTTCAATTTGGTATTGTTTATCGGCCAACAAACCTGTCAATCGTAAATTACCGCTTAACGCATAGGTTGGTAATGTTAGTTGAGCAATAATAAACACAGCTTCTTTTTGGTCTTGGCTAACAACACCATAACTTTGCATAGCAGGGTTATCATCAACATCCAATCTTACAAAGTTACCGCTATGTAATAAAGGACGCAATTGTTTATGTAAATTAATATAATATGCAAAACCGTTCTGTTCTTGCTCAGATACTTTTACTGGATCGAGTTCAACTCCCATATGACCAAATAAAGCAGTTAGACCGCGTAAATTCATATGTAGCTCACGGAATGTAGTATGACATAATGCACCGCCAATATGAGCACCCATCACTTCAGGAGGGAAGAAATAACTCATTCCGCGTTGAATTATTTGTCTATCTAATGCATCGTTAGAATCTGAAGTCCAAAACGTTGTGTACGCTTTAAAATCTCATAATCAATTCGACCTCCACCTGATGAACAAGATTCTATTTCAACGGTAGGGAATTTTTCTTGCAAAATATCAAGCAATCGGTAAAGTGCTTTAGTTTGACCAACAATAGCAGGATTACCTTCATGACCAGGTTGAACAATTTCACGATTCATATCCCATTTTATATAATCAACGTCATAACTACTGAGTAACCAAGTTAGTCTTTCAAGTAGATATTCAAAAACAGCTGGGTTTTGTAAATCAAGTAAATACTGATGGCGACCTTCTGGTTGTTGATAACCAGGTAGTTCAAGTAACCAATCTGGATGGGCACGATAAAGATCTGAGTTTTTATTAATCATTTCTGGCTCAACCCAAATACCAAACTCCATACCAAGATCTTTAACATGTTTAATAACTGGTTCTAAACCATTGGATATTTTCGCTCATCTAAATACCAATCACCTAATCCTTGGTAATCATCATCACGTTTACCAAACCAACCGTCATCAATGATAAAGCGTTCAACACCAATTTGAGCCGCATTAGTCGCCATTTTCATAATGTAATCAGGATTATGGTCAAAAAAGATACCTTCCCACGTATTAAGATGAACAGGACGAGCTTTATTTTTGGTGAATTTAATAATATTACTGCGTAGAAACTGGTGGAAATGTTGACTCATTTTATTTAAGCCTTCATCGCTATAGGTAGCATATAACCAAGGCGTACTTAAAGATTCACCTTTAGCTAGTGATATTTCTCCTGCATAATACAGAGCTTCAGCTTGAATAAAACGTTTACCGTTACTTTTAACTGCAACTTGAATGCGATGATTACCACTCCATCCCAAGTGGATCCCCCAAACTTCGCCAGTTTGTTCTTTAAAACCTTCGGTACCAACCATCATCCCAGGGAAATATTCGTGTGATGTTCGTCCTCGTCGATTTTCTTGTAAATAACCACAATGTGATATTTTAGTTCGATGAGGGAAAAATTCTTTAATCCAACGACCACTAAAAGCCATTAATTCTTGTGCCCGTTCAGGGATAGGTAACGTAATAGAAAAACGATTAACTTGATATGGTTCATCACCTAAATTGGTTAAAGTATTTTGACACTGCAATACACTACTTTTATCTAAAATAAAAAAACTGGTTAAACGAAGTTTAGCAATGTTATCTTCACTAATAATGGTAATGCTATTGTCAGTTTTATTAACTTCTTTAGTTGTAAAAACGGGAGACCAATCTTTACTATTTCGGTGTCCTTCAAGTCCAGGTGTGCTAAAATTACCTAAACCTTCTTCTGGGCATAGAGTAAATGGAACGTTGACATCTATACGAGAATTAGGTACAGCAGGGTACAGCAGGGTAAAGCATGTCAATCATTTCAGGTTGAAAGTTTTGTAATCGTTTACCAAAATAACACAATTCGGCATACGGTTCAGTGCGAAAAAGGATATCTATATTATTATTGCTAAGACGATAATTCATAATGGCTCCAAGTTTGTAATATGTCACTTATATAAAATAATAGCTATTTATATAAAATAATATTTTTAATTTCATATTTTGTGATTAAGATTTCACAAAAATGTAAACGATTTCATTATTGAAGGTTATATTTATTTTAGTTTTTAAAACTATTTATTATAAAATGAATATGCGACTTGCTATTATTTTATGTTATCATGAAACTATTTATAGATGCTTATTGGAAATATATGAAAAAACAGAATATTATTGCACTACTTTCGTTTTTTGCGATTTCTTTTAATGGTTACGCTATAGACAAATATGTGACTGATAATGTCGATATTTATTTGCGTAGAGGTCCTGGTTCGCAATATGCGTATTCTAATGCAGTTAAAGCTGGAGAAAAAGTTGTTGAGCTTGAAAAAAGTGCAGATGGCAAATTTACTCGCATTCAACTTAATAATGGTAGCACCGCTTGGATTGAAACAAGCAAACTAAATGAACAACCTAGTTATAAAGAACGCTTTCCAGTGCTAGAAGCAAAACTAGCAGAATATCAAGATAAAGTTGATAATGCTGAGGCAAATCAACAAAAATTGTTAAGTGACTATATCCAAAAGTTGCAGACGGCTGAAAAATCTATAGAAACACTTCAAAATAAAAATGAAGCACTAGAACAACAAGTTAAGGAGCAAAATTCACGAATTGAATCAATGCTAAATCAAGTTGATGATAAACGCCGTGACCTTATTGTAACTTGGTTTACCTATGGTGGTCTTGTTGCTGGAGGCGGTCTTATTTTAGGGCTTATATTACCAAGAATTATACCAAACCGACGCAAAAAAGATCGTTGGATGAGATAGATGAGTAAAATCTATCTTGTAGGAGGGAGTGTGCGCGATAAATTGTTGCACCAACCTGTTGCTGATCATGACTGGGTTGTTGTTGGCGCTACGCCAGACGAGCTTTTAGCATTAGGTTATCAACAAGTCGGTAAAGACTTTCCAGTTTTTTTACACCCTCATACGAAAGAAGAATATGCGTTGGCTCGCACTGAGCGTAAATCCGGTAGAGGTTATACTGGATTTATCTGTGATTTTGGTAAAGAGATTACATTAGAACAAGATCTGATTCGCCGTGATTTAACCATTAACGCCATTGCAATGGACGAAGATGGCAATATAATTGATCCATATCATGGCGTTGATGACATCAAACATAAAATCTTACGCCATGTATCGCCAGCCTTCCGAGAAGATCCTCTACGTATTTTGCGCGTAGCTCGTTTTGCAGCTCGTTTTCATCAATTCGGTTTTACTGTAGCTCCTCAAACTCTAGATCTAATGAAACAAATGGTATTAGCCGGTGAGGTTAGTTACTTAACACCAGAACGTGTGTGGAAAGAAACTGAAAAAGCATTGTTGACATCAAATCCACAGATCTATTTTCAAGTACTAGAACAATGTGGAGCGCTTCCATTATTATTTTCATCATTAGACTTAACAGACACTATTAGTGATGCACTAAAAAAATCTGCTATATTAACTAATGATTTAACAATCCGTTTTGCTGTACTGTGTGCACAGTTATCTAATAAATTAGCGGTCGAAGCATTATGTGCAAAAATTAAAGTACCTAACAACTATACTAAAGTTGCCGTCATGGTTCAGCAGAATCGAAATAATCTTGAACAAGTGCAAACCCTGACAGCTGAACAAATTATTTCTTTGCTAAATAGCATTGATGTATGGCGCAACCCTTCGCACCTTGAACAATTAATTATTGCAAGCCAAGCTTTTACTAAAACAACATCGTTTGCACAAGCAAATTATATAAAAGAAGCTTATAAAATCGCCAATGGCATCAATGTGCAGCAAATTATTTCTGATGGTTATACAGGAAAACAAATTCATTTTGAGTTACAAAAAAGGCGAATCGAAGCGTTATTAAACTGGATTTGATTGCATCTTAATCAATCGTCATTTTTTTTCAAAATATCTTAAAAAAATAGTTGACGATTTGGCGTAACCCTAGCATAATGCGCCTCGCAGTGTTGGTTACGACGTTGCGAATGAATGGCTACGTAGCTCAGCTGGTTAGAGCACATCACTCATAATGATGGGGTCACAGGTTCGAATCCCGTCGTAGCCACCATTAGGATTAGGTAGTACTTTTACCGAAAGTGTTCAGTGCGGGTGTGGCGAAATTGGTAGACGCACCAGATTTAGGTTCTGGCGCCGCAAGGCGTGTGAGTTCAAGTCTCTCCACCCGCACCATTTTATCTTAATATCTATCCTTTATTGGGGTATAGCCAAGCGGTAAGGCAGCGGGTTTTGATCCCGCCACGCCCAGGTTCGAATCCTGGTACCCCAGCCATTCCAATATGCATAATTTTGGTATTTCATTCTTGATTTATATCAATGTTTGATGTGTTAATTATTCACTATTTTCATGTGAGCATAATGGAATTGGTAGATGTGCTAGATTCAAGGTCTAGCTTGGAAATATGTGCGAGTTCAAATCTCACTGCTCGTATCAAAAGTGATTTTCACTTTCTATAGTGGGGTATAGCCAAGCGGTAAGGCAGCGGGTTTTGATCCCGCCACGCCCAGGTTCGAATCCTGGTACCCCAGCCAATAAAATAAAACAATTAATTATGATTTAAAACTATTTGAAGATATCCCTTGTTATTAGCTTGATGGCGGTAGAATAGTAGTTCATCTTATAAATAGTTCAGCTCTGTGTTTTCCTACATGTAATGAGTACTAAAGTAGATTTAAACAAGAAAAATTGAGCTATTTACTATATTGAAATACTATTTTTTAAGTCAATTTAAATAGCTAGATTTAAAAAGGAAAAATTTTGATTGTCTTTTTAATAGATTACTCGAATTTTGGGAAGGTTTCGTGTAACTACTTTAAATATCATAACTTAACCCCAAAAAGAGACCACATTCAAACTACTTTCTTATAACTATCTAATTTAAAATCAAATAAAATCAATAGTCTATCTGAACGTTTTTATAAGCAAAACTTTCGAATTTTTACAATTACGGAAAGCTAATATTGCCCTTTATCAGCAATGAATGACATATAAATTAAACCATTAATCAAAGTGAAATAATTCGATCAAACAGCGGATTATCAGTCAAACGATGCGTAACCATGATTAGTGTTTTGCCTTTACATGTCTGCTTTATCAATTGGATAATTTGTTGTTCTGTTCGTTGATCAAGGCTTTCTGTTGGTTCGTCCATTAAAATTAAAGGGGAATTATGCAGTAATGCTCTTGCAATGCCTATACGACGAATTTCACCGCCAGATAAAGTACGCCCACCTTGTCCAATTAGCATATTTAAACCTTGTTCTGTAGTTAGTAATTTGTCCAATTCAACTTGATGTAGAACCTCAATAAGCTGTTGATCAGTTGCATTAGGATTACCAATGAGTAAATTTTGCCGTAAAGTCTCACTAAAAATGGTAATAACTTGCGGAACCATTGCAATGGCTTGTCGCAAAGTTTTTTCATCCAGTTGATTTATTGGAGTATCATTAAAATAAATATTGCCGGAGCTTGCCTCCCAAGTCCGATTTACTAGGCTTAATAAAGTTGATTTACCACAACCTGTTTTACCAATTATTCCAATATGTTCACCTTGTTCAACCGTTAAGGAAAAATCAGTTAATATCGCAAAAGGTTGATTTGGGTAGCTGAAATTAATTTGTTCAAATTTTAATTTTGCTGTAGTTAAATCTATCGCTTTACCTTTAGAAACAAATTGAATGTCGGGCGTTTGATTAAAAATAGCCGTTGTGCGTGTGGCAGAAGTAAGTACTTGCCCTAAAAAGATAAATGCGCCAGGAATTGGCATGAGTATTTCAGCACTTGCAAGACTAACAAATACAAATAGTGCCACTAAAGGGGATAGGGTGTATTGGGTAATTAGCCACAGAACAAGCAACGTTAAAAAACCAGCAATCAGCACAATCAATGCGCTTGATAGTGCCATTAATGTTGATTGACGTTGCTGGTTATAAAGCCAGTTTGATTCAAGCTCATCAAGTTTAGCACGATAGCGTGGTTGTGCATTAAATAGGATAAGTTCAGCTTGTCCTTGTAGATAATTAATTAATAATAAACGATATTCACTTTGTTGTTTAGCTAGTGTTTTGCCGAGTTGTTTTCCTGCTTGATAAAAAATGACCGGAACCACAAGTAAGGTGGTTGTAAGGATAATAGTAATAATTAACGCAATAGGTAAGTTTATATTTGCTAACCCAACAAACAAAACAACAATGGTAACAAGTGCGGTTACAATAGGTGAAAAAAGTTTTAGGTATAAGTGATCAAGTGCGTCAATATCGACAATAAAGCGATTAAGCAAGTCAGCCCGTTGATAGTGGGCTAATTGATTGGCACTTAAGGGCAAAATCTTACGAAAAGCTAACGTTCTTAAATAAGCTAAGATTTTAAATGTAGTATTATGATCAACTAAACGCTCCATATAGCGAGCGGCGGTTCGAATAATTGCCGCAGCACGAACACCAGCAGCAGGCAACATATAATTGAAAGTATACAAACCTGCAACGCCAACAAAAGCGGTAGAAGCCAAAAACCACCCTGATAATGACAGCAAAAATACGCTGGCAAATAGGGTAAGAATTGACAAAAATAATCCCAATAAAATTTGCCTAAAATAGTGTTTATATAGTGCGATATAAGGGCGTAATATAGCTAGCATAAATACCCCTTGATATCACAGTGTAGCTTACCATTAGCCAATTGCCAGATTTGTTTAAAATCTTCCATGTCATCTGTTTGATGAGTAATTGTAATGCTATTCGGGGCAATGTGCTGCTGATCCAAATTTTGGATGGTTTGTTTATCTAAACTAGCAGTTGGTTCATCAAGAATCAATAATTGACAGGGTTTTAGCATTGCTCTGGCTAAGGCGATCCGCTGTGCTTGTCCAACTGATAAACGTACCGCATCTTCGCCAACTTGGGTTTTAATGCCTTGTGGTAATTTAGCAATAACTTCGGTCAATTGGGTTTTGGCTATCACGTTATCCAGTTCATGGTTGGTTGCATTTTGTTTACCCAATAAAATATTTTCACGGATAGTACCATTAATCAAGTAAGGATTTTGACCAATCCAGCTTACTTGCAGTTGCCAATCATTAATATCTAATTGATTAAATTCAATACCATTAATCTTTAGTGAGCCTTGATAAGGTAAAAAACCGAGTAGTACTTGCATTAACGAAGTTTTTCCCTCGCCGCTAGTTCCTATTAGAGCTAATTTAAATGGTGCTTGCAAACTAAACGATAATGGACCAACGATAGGTTGTTGTTCGTTAGATAATACAATTAAATTATCTGCTTCAATTGTTTTTAATGGTTCAGTCAATTTTATGTTTGTTATATTATCATTGGCTTGTTTTGGTGCGATTTTTTTACTTAAAAAACTTTCGATATTATCTGCTGCTGCGATTGCTTCAGCTTTGGCATGATAGTAAGTGCCCAAATCACGTAAAGGTTGAAAGTATTCAGGGGCTAACATTAGCGCAAAAAAACCAGCAAATAAAGTAACAGTTCCATTATATGCACCAAAATCGAATTCGCCTAAATACGAAAATCCAAAATAAACCGCCACAATGGCGATTGAAATAGAAGTAAAAAACTCCAATACGGCTGAAGATAAAAAGGCTATTTTGAGCACTTGCATAGTTTTAATACGAAAATCTTCAGAGGCAATGGCTATTTCGTTAGTTTGTTTTTCGCCTTGGTTGAATAATCGAATGGTATTGAGTCCTTTTAAACGATCTAAAAAATGACCGCTTAAATATGCGAGCGCTTTAAAATGACGACGATTAATATCAGCGGCTCCCATTCCCACTAAAATCATAAAAATAGGAATCAGGGGGGCGGTGCAAAGCAAAATTGTAGCAGCAGCCCAGTTAAATGGGAAGATAGCAATACAGATTAAAATCGGTGCCATGCCTGCCAATCGCATTTGAGGAAGATAACGGGCAAAAAAGTCATGCAATTTATCAACTTGTTCAATAAGCAATGTACTCCATGCGCCGCTCGTGCTTTGATTTAAATAAGCAGGTCCATGCAACTCAAGTTGATCAATTAATTGCTGTCGAATTTGCTGACGAACTTTTTTGCCTATGGCAAAGTTGATCTTTTCGCGTAGATAAATTAAGCCTGCTCGACCAAGTAACACTGCAATTAGTGCGCCAAAAAAAGGCAGAATATCCACAAAATAGTGTTGTTCAATAATAATTTTTTGCAAAATTACAGCGAGTAATGCAGATTGAATAATAACTAATATAGTTAAAACCAAGCCGGTTAAAATTGAAGCACGCAAATTAGTTTTATGCATTTTTGCTTGCTGTTTTAACCAGCCAAGTAGATAGGTCTGGCGTTTTTTATCTAATGACATAAAGATCTTTACTGCTTATTTTAAATTATCCAAATAATGTTCTGCATCTAAAGCAGCCATACAGCCTGTACCTGCTGAAGTGATTGCTTGACGATAGACATGATCCATTACATCACCAGCAGCAAAAATCCCTTCGACACTGGTTTGAGTAGCGTTGCCTTGCGTGCCTGATTGTACTTTGATATAACCGCCATTTAGTTCAAGTTGACCTTCAAATATAGCGGTGTTTGGTTTGTGGCCAATAGCGATAAACACGCCTAAAACCGATAACTCTTCGGTAATATTAGGATCTTGTGAGCTACGGATTCTAACTCCAGTTACTCCCATGTTATCCCCTAAAACTTCATCAACTACACGATGAGTATGTAGGATAACTTTGCCTTCTTTAATTTTTTGCTCTAAGCGATCCATTAAGATTTTTTCTGCTCTAAAGGTATCTCGACGGTGAATTAAATGTACTTCACTTGCGATATTGGCTAAATAAAGCGTTTCTTCAACCGCGGTATTGCCACCACCCACTACAGCAACTTTTTGGTTGCGATAGAAAAATCCATCACAGGTAGCACAAGCCGACACACCTTTACTTTTGAATGCTTCTTCTGACGGTAAACCAAGGTATTGCGCTGATGCGCCAGTTGCAATAATAAGCGCATCACAACTGTATTGCGTTTCGCTACCATAAAGCTTAAATGGCTTTGTGCTAAAATCAACGCGATCAATTTGATCTAAAATAATTTCAGTATTAAATCTTTCTGCATGTTCTTTCATCTTAAGCATTAATTCTGGTCCTGTTAAATCAGGAGCACCGGCTGGCCAGTTTTCAAGATCGGTTGTGGTAGTTAGTTGCCCACCTTCTTGCATTCCTGTAATTAACACGGGGGAAAGGTTAGCTCGTGCGGCATAAACAGCAGCAGTGTAACCGGCAGGACCAGAGCCAAGTATTAATAAACGAGCATGTTTGGTTTTCATTTTAAATCCTTACTTATTTTAAAATTTTGACAATTTTAGGCAAAATTAACGCAATTTATTGCCAATAAGTCTAACATTATCAATCGTTATAATGTAAAAGAATTGTTTATTATAGCAATAGGTAATCATAATAGGCTTTTTTGTATTGCGCCAATTTTTATTAAACTAAAAGTTTATCTTTTTATTTTCAATTATTTTAAATACATTTATTCTTTATTTAAACTACATTAATTTTTGTTTTTGTTTTTACTGTTTAGAATATGCGATTTTCTTATTCTTATATCCGTTATCTCAAATTTTTTATTATTTAATAAGATATTTTTGATTATTGGTTTAGTTAACATCCTAACAGTAGGAGAGAAGATGAGTAATCCTTCAAAAGAAAGTGTCGAAGCTGTACTTACAAAAATTAATTGGGCTCAAGAGATTTTAAATTCAGTACAACAAAATATTACCGATCCTCAGATTGGTAATATTTTATCTGGAATTGCCTTTATTATGGATTCAGCTTCATCTGAAGCCGAAGCGCTTTATCAATCAATTGAATAATAATAAGTTATCTATTTTTATCAACACCTTCAATTACCATTTTGTGATTGAAGGTGACTATTGTTTAATTCGTTTCGCTGCTATCAGTTAGATATGTAGTTAAGTCTGAAAGTGGCCAACGAATATGCGCTGTTGGTTCATTAATTCGATAACCAAAAGCTAAGCAAAGTCCTATCCCGAATGAGTCGCCACCAAATTGTGGAATATATTTTTCTAGGATCTTTATGACTTTATCATGATCGAATCCACCAATAGCACATGAATCAATACCACGAAATGCCGCTGCAGTCATCATATTGGCACTAGCGATATAGTCTTGCATTTCTGACCAGTGGTTGATGGTTAAACCGTCGGCTAAGCCTTGTTCGCAAAAATTGATAAATCCTTGACAGGCAATATCAATATCGGTTTGGTTATTGGGATCAGGTAAGGTGCGTGCAATTGTTTGTCGTAAATAATCGCTCTGTAACGTAAAATTATTGGCTTTGCGGTAAAGTACAATGACAAAATGTGAACAGCTGGTAACTTGTTCTTGGTTATAGCAAACATTACGTAATTCAACTTTTATCTTGTGACTATCAACAACCACAAAATGCCATGGCTCCATGCCAAATGATGAAGGAGATTGACGACCCGCTTCTAAAATATATTTAATATCATCATCACTAATTTTTTTGGTATTATCAAATTTTTTACATGCATGTCTAAAGTCGAATGCTTGGGTTAGTTTGTCCATATTTTCTCCTAAGATTGGCTATTCCACGGGGCAACTTTTAACAATAATAACATACCGGGAAAGGCAAGAATAAAACATAACCAAAAAAAGTTTGTCCATCCTAAGTGTTCAACCATAAAACCGGTAGATGCATTAATTAGAGTTCTTGGCACTGAAGCAATGCTGGTAAATAAAGCAAATTGTGTAGCGGTATAAAGTGGATTAGTTGTTTTAGCAATAAACGCTACAAAAGCAGCCGAACCAAGACCGACACCAAGTGATTCAATCCCTATCACTATGGCTAATAACGTTTTTTGAAATATTCCTATTGTAGTAAAAGGTCCTTCTATCGAAAGCCAAATAAATCCTAAAATTGATATAACTTGGACAACACCAAAAGACCATAATGCTCGGTTTATGCCTATTTTGATCATCAAAATGCCACCCATTAATGCTCCAAACACACTTGGCCATAAAGAAGCATTTTTGGCAATCCAACCAATGTCGGGGCGACTATAGCCCATTTGTAAGTAGAAAGGCGTGGCTAAGGATGTAGCCATGCTATCACCTAATTTATATAAAAAGATAAATGTTAAAACCCATATGGCTGTTTTAAGTCCATTTCGAGTAATAAATTCACTAAATGGCTTAATGATGATATCTTCAAAAGTATGATTTTGGGGCGATTGGTTAATTGGTTCTTTTACTAGTAACGTCATAATGATAGCAGGCAGCATAAATAATGCAGTGATGATAAAAACACTATTCCAAGGCAAGGTATTTGATAATATTAGTGATAATGAACCTGGCACTAAACCTGCAATGCGATAAGCATTGGTATGAATACTATTACCAAGTCCTAATTCTTTATCAAGCAATAACTCTCGTCTAAAGGCATCAAGAGCAATATCTTGTGTAGCTGAAAATAGTGCAATAATAAAGCAAATGGTTGCTATTAACCAAATATTCAATGAAGGTGAAAAAAATCCTAATATTGCGATAGAAAATATAAGTGTTATTTGGGACCCAAGCATCCAACCACGTCGTCTCCCTAAATTAAAGAGCGAAATGTTATCCATCAATGGTGACCAGATAAATTTAAAAATATAGGGAATTTGCGTTAATGAAAAGGCTCCAATTGTTTTGATATTAATACCATCACTTTCTAACCATGCAGGTAACAGTTGTAATAATAAATAAAAAGGAAGACCAGAAGCAAAACCTGTAAAAATGCAGATTAGCATCTTGGTCGTAAAAATGGTTTTTAAAAGTGAATTCTGCGAGCTATTCATTATTTAACTTTATTGTTAGTTTTTGGCAAAGTGTTATCATAGCACACAACATATAAAAAATAATTCAGCAAGCCAAGATTGACCGTTTTATCCAAAGTCATGTTTTCAATATAAGAAAGTTATGCGCAATGACTTTTTGAAAGTTAGAGATTCATTATTTTAGCTATTTTTTGTTAAAAAGTTTCAGGTAACTATGTGTTTCAGTATAAAATTAATGTCAATAATTAATTAAGAGATTAACAAACTACCATTTAAAAGGGGTGTAGTAATATGAAAAGTTCAATTAAAGTGGCTGTTTTTAGTAGTAAACATTATGATAAAGAACATTTAGAAATCGCTAATAAAAAATATGGCTTTGATATCGAATATTATGAACATAAACTTAGCTGTAAAACAGTGGTTACCGCCCAAGGTTATGACGCAGTTTGTGCATTTGTTAATGACGAAGTAGATAGAAAAGTACTAAAAAAATTAGCAAGTTATGGCATTAAGATTTTAGCGCTTCGTTGCGCTGGGTTTGATAATGTTGATTTAACTGAAGCTGAAAAGTTAGGTATCACGGTGGTTCGTGTGCCAGCTTATTCACCAGAAGCAGTTGCAGAACATGCAGTGGCTTTAATGATGACGTTAAATAGAAGAACGCATAAAGCCTATCAGCGTACTCGTGATGCTAACTTTTCGTTAGATGGATTAACTGGATTTAATATGCACAATCGTACTGCTGGTGTTATTGGTACGGGCAAAATTGGTCAAGCGATTATCCGCATTTTGAAAGGTTTTGGTATGCATATTCTTGCCTATGATCCTTATCCTAATGATGTTGCAGTTGAATTAGGAGCGCAATATGTTGAGTTAGATGAGTTATATGCAAAATCTGATGTGATTACGTTACATTGCCCTATGACCCCTGAAAATTATCATTTATTGAATAAAGATTCTTTCCAAAAAATGAAAGACGGCGTGATGATTATCAATACTAGTCGTGGCGCATTACTTGATGCAACCGCAGCTATTGATGCATTAAAGAAAACAAAAATTGGTGCTTTAGGCATGGATGTTTATGAAAACGAACGTGATCTCTTTTTTGAAGACAAATCTAATGATGTTATTTTAGATGATGTGTTCCGTCGTTTATCTTCCTGCCATAATGTTATTTTTACGGGGCACCAAGCCTTTTTAACACAAGAAGCATTGTTAAATATTTCTGATACGACGTTAAACAATATTAAACAAGTTTCGGCAGGAGAATCATGCCCAAATATTGTTAAATAACAATAAATATTTTATGATGTTGTCGATTTTTAATTACTTAAAATATGGATTTTTTATGCAGCGTATTGCCATTTTTATTAGTACAATTTTATTGCTTGTAGCTTGTAGTAGTAATAAATCTTCAACATCTCCCATGAAAGAACACCGTGGACATGCAAATGTTAAAGGCGGTGTCTATCTCGAAAAAGAGCACAATCAATCTAAAACCGCTAGTGCGTCACTAGACATAGATAAAGAAAAATTTATTGATAGAATGGTTAGTAAGCATGGTTTTAATCGTCAACAACTCCGTAATGTGCTTGCTCAAGCTAATAAGCTCGATTGGGTAATTAATTTAATGGATAAACAAGCACCAAAAGCAACCTCGCCAACGGCACCAAATGGTGCTTGGATTCGATATAAAAATAAATTTATTACACCAAGTAACCTTCCTCGTGGTGTTGAATTTTGGAATCAATACCAAAAAGAATTACAGCGTGCTTATAATGAATATGGTGTGCCACCCGAAATTATTGTTGGCATTATTGGCGTCGAAACAGGTTGGGGTAGAGTGATGGGAAAAACTAAAATCATTGATGCCTTGTCAACTCTTGCCTTTTACTATCCAAGACGTGCGAAATATTTTTCTGACGAATTAGAAGATTTTTTAGTTATGTGCCGAGATGAGGGGGTTGATCCCTTTGATTTGAGTGGATCATTTGCTGGTGCTATGGGATATGGTCAATTTATGCCATCAGCATTTAGACGTCACGCTGTTGATTTTAATCATGATGGGCATATTGATTTATGGGATCCTGTTGATGCTATTGGTAGTGTGGCAAGCTATTTTAAATCATACGGTTGGCAACGTGGTAAAAAAGTGGCTGTAATGGCTGATGGCCAAGCACTATCACTTGATACTGGTTTTAGTACTAAATACTCCATTGAAACATTAGCAAAAGCAGGGTTAAAACCACAAAGCTCATTAGAAGGACATACGCAGGTAAGTTTATTGCGTCTTGATATGGGCGATCGTTACCAATACTGGTATGGATTACCAAACTTTTATACTATCACCCGTTATAACCACAGCACTCATTATGCAATGGCCGTTTGGCAATTAGGACTTGCAGTTAAAGAAGCAAGATAGTCATTTAATGGTATTGCATCAAAACTGATAAGGTCGCTTTTGCGGCCTTTTTATTTATTAATGATGTTTAAAAAATGATTAATTTCGTTGCAAGCAATAATAAAATATACCAAAGAATTTAATTAATTTTTTAATCGATAATTTTTGTGCAAGTTGTGCACCTACTTTAGCCATCGAGATGCTTGCTAGCATAATAACTAATACGTCACCACCAAAATACTAGCTAATAATCTAGCCAAGGATCTTATCAAAAGGAAGATAATAAACTTAAAAATCATATTCAATCCTTAGAGTAGGGTAACCCAATCTATATAATTATTTGTTAAGCAAAAATTAAAATGAAAACATTGATTTTAATTACATATTGCTAATATTTTATTGCAAATAATACAGTGATTTTACCTGAATAATTTAAAAGATCTTAATGATTCTCTTAGTAAAAAGTTCACTAACATTGTCATATTTGATCAATAAAGTAATAATCAAAATGATGACAGCGTGGTTAAAAACGATTATGTTATTTAATAAATTTGTAACTAATAAGAAGGTTAAAGATAAATTTAAAGGAGATAATTATGAAAGATCGTTTAAAGTGGATTGATGAATTTGGTTTTTTAGGTGAAACTGCAAGTGGGCATTCGCTAGTGATGGATGGCGGTATTGAACATGGCGGGCGTAATCGTGGAGCTCGTCCTATGGAGCTTTTGTTGCATGGTGCAGCTGGTTGTATGGCTTATGATATTATTGCAATTTTAAAAAATAAAAAAAAAGATGTTCGTGATCTTTGGATAGATATTGATAAAACTCAAGCAGAATCCTCCCCTAAAGTGTATACGTCAATTAATTTTCATATTGTCATTACGGGTATTAATATTGATAACGAAGCAGTCGAAACGGCAGTAAAACTTGCATCAGAAAAATATTGCAGTGCCTCTATCATGCTTGGTAAAACAGCGAAAATGTCTTATACCTATGAGGTTAAAGAATATCACTAAAGTATGTTCTTATAACAAATAATTATAACCTAATAACAAGCTGATCTTAGCACGTTGCGGATTAATCATTTAATATTTCATCATTACTGATAATTGCGCTAGAGAATGATTATGCAACAGTTAAATAAAAATATGCGATTCCGGGATTTGGTTATTCTGGGATTGCTTTTTATTGGTCCAGCAGCACCTGTAGGATTATTTGGTGTTTTAGATGCGATAAGTGATGGTGCAGTTGCTTTGGTTTATATCATAGCAACTTTTGTAATGGCATTTACCGCGCTTTCTTATGCCAGAATGGCAAACGCTTTACCGCATGCGGGAGCTGTTTATGCTTATTGTTCTATTGGTATTCATCCTAGTGCTGGGTTTTTAGTAGGCTGGTTGCTGTTACTTGATTATATGTTTATCCCTGCGGTTGCGTACTTATTTAGCGGTATATCGTTCAATGCATTGATTCCCGAAGTACCAATATGGGTATGGACATGTTTAGCTGTTATGTTAACTACTACGCTGAATTTAGTTGGTGTTAGAAAATCGACTAAAATTACGTTAATCATCTTGATATTTGAAATTATTATATTACTTGCTGTGTTATCTGTTGGTATTTGGATAATAGCCACTAATGGTAGTAACAGAGATTGGTTACAACCTTTTATTGGTGGTGATTTATTCAGTTGGAGTAATCTATTTAATGCAGTGTCTATTGCTGTACTATCTTATTTGGGATTTGACGCTATTGCTACTTTTTCAGAAGAAAATGGCGGACCTCATAATTTAGTTAGTAAAGCGATTATATGTTGTTTAATTTTAGCTGGGTGTTTATTTGTGCTACAAATTTATGTCGGTAGCTTACTTAACCCTTATACCCCTGAATATTTGCGTAGTCATCCAGAACTACAAGGTAAAGTTTACTATCATATTGTTAATCAAGAAATTAATCTGTGGTTAGGGTGGGCACTAGGTTTAATGAAAGCTATTGGTGCATCATTTGCAGCAATGGTTGGACAAGCCGCAGCAAGTCGTCTTTTATTCAGTATGGGGCGTGACAAACGTTTACCTTCATTTTTTGCAAAAGTAGGAAAAAAAAGTGGTGTACCGACAATGGCTATTATATTTGCAGCGCTATTTAATTTATGTTTAGTTGTTATTGCTGCTAATAATGCTAAAGGGTTGCCAACTTTAGTTTCATTTGTTGATATTGGAGCATTAACTGCATTTATCATGTTACATTTATCTGTAATTGGCTATTTTAAGTTTAAAAAAGGCTCAAAAGGATGGTTTTCGTGGTTTCTAGACGTCTTTATGCCTATTATAGGTATTGTAGTGCTATTACCTGTATTATTACATATTGATAACGATGCAAAAATGGTCGGTATTATTTGGTTAGCTATTGGAATGATCATTCTCTATTTAAACAAAAATAAAACCAAACTATTGTGGTTAGAGAAAAATAACAAATAACAAATTCAATACGTTTGTTATAAACTTATAGCATTTAGATTATATAATAAATTTTCTTATCTTTATTCTGGTGTTATAACTAAATGCTATTGGAAATATTACGTGGTGCTTTCATTTCGGCTAGTTTAATTATTGCTATTGGTGCTCAAAATTTATTTGTACTCAAGCAAGGATTATTAAAAAATCATATCTTTTATGTGTCGGCAATTTGTTTTATTTGTGATTTTGCTTTAATGTCAATAGGGATTTTTGGGCTAGGTACTTTTATTCGTAGCAATTCTTTAATTACTAATATTTTAGCAATCTCTGGGGCGATTTTTTTAATTTGGTATGGTTTTTGTGCGTTTAAAAGTGCAATTAAAGGCACAAGTAGCATACAAATAGAATCTCAATCTCTTAACAATAACAACTCATTAAAAGTTGTATTGGCAACTTTGGCTGTTACTTTACTTAATCCTCATGTCTATTTGGATACTGTTGTTATTGTGGGTGGAATTGCTGGCACGTTAACTAATGAACAAAAATTTGCATTTTTGGTTGGTGCCGTCAGTGTTTCATTCATATGGTTTTTTAGTCTTGGTTACGGAGCAAAATTACTCATACCGCTATTTAGAAAGAAAAGAATGTGGGTAATATTGGACTGTATAGTTGGTGCTGTAATGTTCTATATTGCCTATTGTTTAGTTATGTATGTATTTGATATGCATTAAGCACATACATAACCAAAACGTTGAACTAATAATTATTATTTGGGAATTGTGTTAGGTTATTCTTGACAAGCTTGATATATATTATTTTTACAATATTGTTTAAAAGTAATGCTTAGCAGTTTGAATACCTTTTATAGTGCCATTTAGTTATTTCCCATTGCCAATATTATATTTTTATTAAAGAAGTTTCTTGACATGTTTACATGCTTCTTGATGGTTGTTTTGGCAAGCTTGTTGAAAGTAATATTTTGCAGTATAGGTATTTATTGCCACTCCCAATCCTTGTTGATAGATAATACCTAAATTGTATTGTGCATCGGCATGATTTTGTTCAGCGGCAAACTGAAACCATCTTCTAGCTTCTGTATAATTTTTTTCAAACCATGAGCCATTATAATATAACCAACCTAAGCTATATTGTGCTTCAGGATTTCCTCTTTGTGCAGATTGAGTGTCTAATTCTACACCTTTGGCAAAATCTTTTTTTAATCCACCTAATCCATTGTAATACATATTTGCTAAATTATGCAGAGCATATATATTGCCTTGCTTAGCTGCTTGTTCATATAGTTCTCTAGCTTTGGTATAGTTTTTTTTGACAACAATTCCAATATAATAAAATCTACCCAGATTGTTTTGAGCCTCTTTATTGCCTAGTTGTACAGCTTTTTCGTAAAAATATTTTGCCTTAACATAGTCTTGGCTAATAGTATTATTATCTGAATTTTGTTCAATTCCTTTTAGATAATGTTTTTTTTCTGCAAATTCGTAAAGTGCCCCTAGATTAAATAGACCTAAAGCATAACCGCTTGAGGCTGCTTTTGCATAAAACTGCTTTGCTTTAAGCAAATTTTTCTTCACGCCGAGACCATAATTGTACATGTAGCCTAAACTTACTTGTGCATCGGCGTAATTTTGATTAGCCGATTTTTGGTACCATTCAATAGCTTTAGCATAATCTTGTTTAACGTTAAGACCGTACTGGTACATATAACCTAACCGGTTTTGTGCTTCGGCACTATTTTGTTCTGTTGCTTTTTTATATTCAACATCAAAGTTATATTCTATATTTTGTGTTGCAAAAATAGGCGTATTTACAAATAAGTATATTATTAATAGTATTTTTTTCATTTAACTGCCTCTTTATTTTGGGCCCAAATTTCTTATTAAAGAATGTTTTTAACTTGTTTGCAAAACTATTTGTGCTTATTTTGATAAGTCTATTGAAAGCAATGATTTAATGTATAGATATCTTTTGATATTTTTCCATTTTGGTGTAACAGATTAATTATTAACAACCGCAATCGTTATTACTAGCTTGCTTTTTCTTGGCCTGTTGTTTGGCTACAATGGCATTAACCTTTTTTGTTACAACATTTAAGTGATCTTTAGCATCGGAATAGTTTTGTTCAGCGGCCTTAGCAAACCATTGTTTAGCTTTAAAATAGTTCTTTTTAACCCCTGTACCATTGTAATAGAGTGTTGCTAATGTATATTGAGCAACGGCATCTCCTTTTTTAGCTGCTTTTGTATCCCACTCAATTCCCTTAGAATAGTTTTGTTTTGTTCCTTGTCCATTATAATACAATAAGGCTAAACTGTGTTGAGCTGCGATATGACCTTGATTGGCAGCCTTTTCAAACCACTCTTTTGCTTTAATATAATCAGGTTGTGCTTTTAATTGCTCATCAAAACCATATTCGAAACCTTTAAATTGCCGTTTTTTAGTATATGAGCCATCAGCGTACATAAGACCTACATGGTATTGCGCCTCTGCATCTTTTTGTTCTGTTGCTTTTTGATATTCTTCATTAAAATCAAATAATGTTTGTTGATCAGCATTAACAGCAATACTAAAACATAAAACTAATGATAGTTTTGCAAAAAACTTTAGCATACAACTTCCTTATAAATTAAATAACTTAATTATTCTATCGTATTTATCTGTTTAGTATAGCGTAATTAAATAAGTTGTTTATTAATTAAATATTGATGTCATGAAATGGTGGGTCGTGAGCAATTATTCGGCACATCGTGTGCCTCACCCCTTCGGGGCCAACACTGCGTGTTGTTCAAATTTGTTCCAGAAAAATTTGTCGAACGCTATCGTTCTCATCGCTTTTTTTACTTAATTAGATTGATTGGACTTATTCAGAAATTGTTTAATAAAATGGTGGGTCGTGAGCGATTATTCGGCACATCGTGTGCCTCACCCCTTCGGGGCCAACACTGCGTGTTGTTCAAATTTGTTCCAGACAAGTTTGTCGAACGCTATCGTTCTCATCGCTTTTTTTTACTTAATTAGATTGATTGGATTTAGGAATTATTCAATAAAATGGTGGGTCGTGAGCGATTCGAACGCTCGACCAACGGATTAAAAGTCCGCTGCTCTACCGACTGAGCTAACGACCCATCTTAAAGATGGTGGGTGATACCGGGTTCGAACCAGTGACCCCCTCCTTGTAAGGGAGGTGCTCTCCCAACTGAGCTAATCACCCCAAGTGTTTCATTACTGAAACATCACGGTAAAGATTGGTGGGTGATACCGGGTTCGAACCAGTGACCCCCTCCTTGTAAGGGAGGTGCTCTCCCAACTGAGCTAATCACCCTTACCGTGTGGATGTGCATTATAAGGCACGACTTATTTCAGTCAACCTTTTTTTTTAAAATTCTCTAAAATCTACTTCGTTCGATTTAATTTTAAACATTTTTTG
Source organism: Gilliamella sp. BG3 (assembly GCF_046635605.1). Lineage (NCBI taxonomy): Bacteria > Pseudomonadati > Pseudomonadota > Gammaproteobacteria > Orbales > Orbaceae > Gilliamella > Gilliamella sp. BG3. Next base: position 101,697 of record NZ_JBIDFE010000001.1, on the reverse strand, counting down.
GGTGATAGTTCGCAAAAATCGCTTTTGTCAGTTTTTATTTAGGAAAAGATGATTATGATTAAGTGATGCTATTATCAGAAACAAGAAGATAATCCATCATGATTTTTAATAAAAGTAGCGTCATTATTTATGTCGAACCTACAATTTTACGCTATAGGATTGAAAATTCAGTTAAGCGAAATGCTACAACAGCCACTAGCGAAGATCTGATTGTATTTAATTATCAAAATGAAAATGATATAGATATTTTTATTGATGAGTTACTAAAAAAAATTTCTGAGCGTGCGGTATTTGAACTTAATTTGGATATCAATTTAATTCAAATACAACAATTAACCTTACCTGATGTAAAGCTAAATTTAAATGAATTGAGTTTATATGTTGAAGCTAACATTTATAAATTATTCCAAGTGTCGGCTAAAAGTGTATTTTTTGATTTTGTTTATTCAACTGAACATACAAAACAAATTACAGTGATGATAGTTGAACGTCATTATATTGAAAATTGGATCAATCTTTTTAAAAAGCATCAACGACTATTAACTTTTGTAGGTTGTCGATTTGAAAATAATAAAGTTAATTTTTTACCTTGGCGGCAAGAGAAACAAACAAAACATCAACGACAATTGACAGGCGTGGTTGTTGGATTTATGGGCATAATAAGTTGTTTGCTCTGTTATTTGTGGGTACACGCTAAAAATGATTTACAAACTTATGATGAAAAATTACTACACCAGCAAAAGATAGTACAAAAATTAACTGAAGAATTAGTTAATTATTTGCCTAATCCATCATTAAGCCAAAAACAAATTCAGCAATCCTTATTATTGCTTTCAGCGCAGTTACCTTCAGTAATTTGGCTTGATTCTTTCTATTATGAACCTAAAAAAGTAGCAATAGAAGGGCAAAGCTTTAGTTATGTCGAACTTACTCATTTTAACCAAAATTTGTTAATGCTAAAAAATATCGCTAAAAGTCAAATAAAGACCGTATCGACCAATAAGAATAATTTATTTTTTGAAATGGAAATGGAACTTAATGAACAGTGATTTTTTCTATCGCCCAGTTTGGCAACAGTACGCATTGTGTATTTTATGTTGTTTAGCATTTTTTGTTATTGTTTATCAACTTTTTATTAAAGAAGGCCAGCAACAAGCTGAGCTAAAGGCCGAGTTATATCAGCAAAAGATTACTGAAATTGAATTGTTACAGGCAAAAGTAAGGCGTTATCAGGCAAGTAAAAATAGTTTATATAGTTTGATATCTGAAAAAGAATTAGCGTTGGCTATTGAACAAAATCATCTAACACTAAGTTCCTTTAAACATTATCAAACTGACAATACGGTTAATTGGGATATTGAATTAGAAGGGCAATTTTTTGATTTTATGGCTTTAATTTCATCATTAACGGATGATTTTTATTATCTTGATTTTCAGAATCTAAAAATCAGCAAGCAAGAACAGCAGTTACAGATCATGTTTACGCTCTTATTTAAAAAGTCATAAAGTGAAACGTTATATCTATCAATTTATTAGTTTATTAATTGTTATCTGTTTTGAACTAAAGGCCGATGTGTCTTTAGGACGAGATCCTTTTCAACAAAATTACTCAGTTTCTTGTAGTGAGCAAACGGCGTTACTGCTTGAACAAATTCAAGTTTGGCATTTTAGGGGAAGCATGAATCAAATTGATCAGAATTATCAGCAAATTTGGTTAACATCTGAAAATCAATGGCTAGCAATAACCGATGATGTGGTGCCTAACGTTTTGTTTCCTTGGCGTTTGCAATCTTTATTAAACGATAAAATAACGTGGCAGGCCGATTTACCTGATTATTGCCATAGTACTGTATCATGGACAATGTCGCTAAATGAATAATAACAATAGTAAGAATCAAAAGCATCAATGGCTAGAACAATGTATTTGCAGATTGATTAAAGCAATAATAAGTTTGTTAGCTGTAATAATTTTTATATTTGTAACAATGATCATAAATACAACTTACGCAAATATGAAGCAATCAGTAAATGTCGATTCGCAACAAAATATCTCAATGACATTCTACCAAACCGACATTGCAATTATCTTACAAGCTTTAGCCGATAATCAGCAGATGAATTTAGTCATGACCGAAGATATACCAATTAAGCAAACCATTAAACTCAACAACGTTGATTGGCACAAAGCGCTAAAGATCATATTAGATTCGGCAAATTTACAAGCCGAAATTGACGATAATATTTTGTTCGTATCTAAAGCGATAGAACCAGAAGTTTTATTGAAAAAACAGCAATCTGAACAAAGAGAAAAAGAATTAAACCAACCACTTAATTCTTTGCCTATAGCTGTTAATCATGCAGACCCAGCCACCTTAATTGAAACAATTCAACAACAAGGATTATTATCAGAACGGGGCAAGATTACGCTCGATAAGCGGACAAATTCGCTTATCATTACCGATTTAGCTAAACAATTTGCTAATATCCAAAAATTAGTTAAAACACTGGATAAACCAATGCCTCAAGTTCATATTTCAGCGCATATTGTTACTATGAATGAGGAGAGCATGTCAGAGCTGGGTATAAAATGGGGATATTCAGGAAAATCATCGCAATTATTAGATAAGTTCGATGTGGGGCTTGGAGCTAGTTATCCCTCCACAACTGTAGGTTTTAATTTGGCTAAAATATCTGGTCATTTACTTAATTTAGAGTTATCAGCGCTCGAATCTGAAAATCAACTTGAAATTATAGCCAGCCCAAATTTGTTAACAGCCAATCAAAATATGGCGTCGATAAAACAAGGTACTGAAATTCCTTACGAGGTTTCTAGTGGTAGTAATGGTGCAACATCTATTGAATTTAAGCCTGCGGTGTTAGGGCTAGAGGTCACACCGAAAGTAATAACAGATGATAGGATGATTTTAGACTTATACATTACGCAAAATACGGCTGGTCGCTCAATAAAACGTAGTGATGGTGGTGAGGCAATAGCTATTGATACACAAGAGATCAAAACACAAGTTCAAATAAAAAATGGCGAAACAGTAGTTTTAGGTGGTATTTTTCAACAGCTTAACACCAATGGGCAACAAAAAGTACCTGGTGCGGGCGATGTGCCCATTATTGGAAATATATTTAAATATAATAGAAAAAAACAGCAAAAACGAGAGTTGGTTATTTTTATTACACCGCAATTGGTTGAGTAAATGTTAACGGAGTTGTATCATACTTTAACTTGTTTTAGCAGTTGCTTTGATAAGTAAATATTGTTTTAAAGTATATTATTATTACCATTAATTATAAAAGTAGAGAATATTATGCATGTTGTTGCTTCTGATTTAGACGGTACTTTATTAACTCCTGAACATAGCTTATCACCTTATACCAAGCAAGTCCTTCAAGCGTTACGTAAAAAAGGCATTCACTTTGTTTTTGCAACTGGCAGACACCACATTGATGTCGCTCAAATGCGTGAAAACATGGAAATTGACGCCTTTATGATAACAGCAAATGGTGCTAGGGTGCATGATAGCGAAGGTAATCTAGTTTTTAGCCAAAGTATTTCCCCATCGCTTGCTAGTGAAATAGCTAAAATGAGTATGGATGATCCTTTAATTTATACTCATGTATATCGTGGTGATCATTGGTTAATTAATAAGGAAGATACATATTCATTAGAATTCTTTCGAGACACAGATTTTACTTATCAATTATTTAATCCACTTAATTTTGACACTAGCGATGTTGCTAAAATTTATTTTACGACAACGGATAATGCACTTTACCCGCATTTAGTCCAATTAAAGAATCGACTTGATGCAAAATTTGGTGACAAACTTAGCATTGCTTTTTCAACCCTAAATTGCCTTGAAGTGATGGCCGAAAATGTGTCTAAGGGTAGTGCACTAAAAAAAGTGGTAGAAAAATTAGGTTACAGTTTAAAAGATAGTATCGCTTTTGGTGATGGCATGAATGACTACGAAATGTTAAAAGCCGCAGGTAAAGGTTGTATAATGCAAAACGGAAGCTCGGAATTAAAATCATTATTGCCTGAGTTAGAGGTTATTGGCTCTAACGCTCAAGATGCTGTACCACATTATCTAAGTAAACTGTTTTTATAATTATTAAATATGAATATAACTATTGACAAAGAACTCAACACGCTTGGATTGCGTTGTCCTGAACCTATTATGTTAATTAGAAAAGCGATCCGAGAACTATCTATAGGACAAGTTCTTTATGTGATCGCTGATGATTTTGCAACTACTCGTGATGTACCTAGCTTTTGCCGCCATATGGATCATCAATTACTGTCATTGCAAATAGAATCTCAACCTTATCAGTATTGGATCAAAAAATCCCATTAGTGTAACGATTTTTATGGCAAAAAGTTTCAGGAAAGTAGGTGTTTGTGTCAATTTAATTCGATTTGCTTTAAGTAAAAACGTAATGTACGCCAATCATTAGGTTGAAGATTATCAACCATTAATAATAGCGTACAGCGTTTGCCATTATGTCGTGATTTTAAGTTTAAAATAATGATATAACGAAATATCAACGGTCTATGCATTAAGTACCAACGTTGTTTGTGCCAGTATATTTGATTGATACAGTGAAATAGCGCAAATTCGTCTTTAATAGTTTTGAAGTAACACAGACTGTGCCACCATTCTATTATTAATAATAGAATAATAACAAAGGTATAACAATTTAAGTATGTGTTAGCAAACATAACTAAACAAAGTGCGATTAACACTGAGTAAAAAAGAGTTGAAATCAGTAATTGTATCTTTGATATGCTAAGTTTTATGCTCCACATAATTCATTTTTTACTTTAGTTAAATTAGGATTATTTCATTCTTTTGCAAAAAATTACTTAAAATAAAGACAAATATGGGAGATAATGCGCATAATTTTTGTGTGTTTTAATAAACGAGCGATCAACCATAGACATTTTTTTTAATGTCAATGTGAAGATCCAGAACTGAAGATAGTGTTACTAAATTTGGCGCAGAGAGAACTCTCGTGCCATTATTTTTGCCTTAAAATTTAGAATAGGAAAGATTTGTGATATTAATTAGAGTGTTAAAAATTATTCTAAAATTATTCATTGGCTTATTTCTTTGTGGCTTAATTATTGGTATTGCAGGTTATGCTCATTATTCAAAGGATCTTCCTGATGTCACTACATTAAAAGATGTTCGACTTCAAACACCAATGCAAGTATTAAGCAAAGATGGTGAATTAATTGCCATTTTTGGTGAACGGCGTAGAACCCCTCTGAAATATGATGAAATTCCTCCAATAGTTATTAATGCGGTCATTGCAACTGAAGATGCTCGTTTTTATGAACATTTTGGCATCGATCCAGTTGGTATTGCTCGAGCGATGTATATTGGTTTAAAGCAGAAAGGATTTTCTCAAGGTGGCAGTACAATTACGCAACAAGTCGCTAAGAACTTTTTCTTAACACCTGAAAAAAGTATAGCGCGTAAAGTCAAAGAAATGATTTTGGCTATCCGTATGGAAAAAGAGTTATCAAAAGAAGAAATCATGGCACTATACCTTAACATGATTAACTTCGGATCGAGGGCATATGGTGTTGCTGCTGCATCTTATACTTTTTTTGGTAAAACACCTGAACAGTTAACTGTTGATGAAGCGGCTTTATTAGCTGGTTTACCAAATGCACCATCAGCTTACAACCCAATTTCACATCCAGAACGAGCATTGACTAGACGCAATTGGGTACTAGGACGAATGCTAGATCAATCCTATATTACTCAAGCAGAATATGACGAAGCGATTAAAAAACCGTTAGGCGCTAGCTACCACTCACCACAAATTGAGTTTTCGGCGCCTTATGTTGCCGAAATGGCACGTCAATTTATGTACGACAAATTTGGCGAAAATGCCTACACAGATGGCTATAAAGTCTATACAACTATCTCAAAAACCGATCAAATAGCTGCAACAGAAACAGTGCAAAAGCATATTATTGAGTATGATACCAGACATGGTTATCGTGGTGCTGAAAAAGTATTATGGCAACCAGACGAAGTACCATGGAATTCTGAACAAATCCAGCAAACTCTTAATAAATACATGTGCTATGGCGGAATATGCCCAGCGGTGGTCATGACATCTTCAGATAAAGAAGCAACAGCGGTATTATCTGATAAAAGTAATATTACTATTGCATATCAAAACATGAAATGGGCGCGTCCATTTATTAGCGATACAAGACAAGGCGCTTACCCAAGAAAAGTCTCTGACACCATCAAGGCAGGACAGTTAATTTGGGTCAAAAAAACTGATGATAATTGGGAATTATCACAAATTCCAGCTGTTAACGCTGCGCTAGTATCACTTAATTCAGACAATGGTGCAATCAAAGCGATTGTTGGTGGTTATGATTTTAATTTGAGTAAATTTAATCGAGCAACACAAGCACTAAGGCAATTAGGCTCGAATATTAAACCATTTATTTATACCTCAACATTAGAGCAAGGTTTAACAATGGCTACGCTTCTTAATGATGCACCAATTGTTCGTTCTGCGGGTAGTGCTACATGGCGTCCTAAAAACTCACCACCTACCTATGCAGGACCTTTACGTTTAAGAATTGGCCTAGGAATGTCTAAAAATGTAATGATGGTAAGAGCATTGCGTGCAGTTGGTATAGATTATGCCGCAACTTATTTAGAGCGTTTTGGATTCCCTAAAGAAAACATTTCTCATAATGAATCGTTAGCTTTAGGTTCGGCATCATTTACGCCATTGCAAGTGGCAAGAGCTTATTCGGTGATCACTAATGGCGGTTATTTAATATCACCATATTTAATTGAAAAAATTGAGGAAAATGATGGTAAAGGTCTAATTTATCAGCATCAACCTTTAATTGCTTGTCACAATTGTACTGACGATGACGTCATTGTAGGGGCCACACCAGTATCACTTGATAATGTTGAAAATGAATCAACCGAATTAGGTAATGAAGAGCCAGAGCAAGAAAATCTAAAAGCAGATGATAATATAATTTTACCTGATATTGATACTGAAAATAAAGTCACTGATGTAACACCAAAATACGCACCGCATACGGTAAATAGTGGTATTGCATTTATTATGAAAGATGGTCTTCGATCCATCGTATTTGGTGGTTCAGATTGGCAAGGTACTGCATGGCGTGTAAAAGCATTGGGTAGAAAAGATGTCGGTGGTAAAACTGGGACAACTAACTCATCTAAAGACGTTTGGTTTTCTGGATTTGGTGGCAATATTGTAACTACTGTTTGGATGGGATTTGATGATCATCGCCGTGACTTGGGGCGAACTGTCCGAGCTGAAGCAGGGGCTGTAACCGCAAACCCAATATGGGTTGATTATATGAAAGTTGCCCTAAAAGATGTACCAGTAATAGAAGATGTAAAACCTGCAAATGTTATTTCTGTTACTATTGATCAAAAAACAGGTTTATTACCTCAATCTGGATCTAAAACAATGTCAGAGTACTTTATAAAAGGTACCGAACCAACGACTTATGCAACCCAAGAGGTGGGCACGAAAGTAACAGATTCAGAAGGTAATACTTCAGAACTATTCTAATAAAGGATTTAGCATGAATGGTTCAATAAGAATTATTGGCGGAAAATGGCGTGGGCGTAAATTGTCGGTACTAGACAAACAAGGATTACGCCCAACCACCGATCGAATCAAAGAAACTCTATATAACTGGTTAATGTCAGTTATACATGATAGTGATTGTTTGGACTGCTTTTCGGGTAGTGGCTCATTAGGTTTTGAAGCAGCATCCAGAGGAGCCCAAAGTGTTACTTTGCTCGAAAAAGATAAACAAGTAGCACAGCTACTTAGCAAAAATAAACAGATTATTGCTAGCAACGCAATCGACATTTATCATACTGATACTTTACAATGGCTAAACAGGCCAGCAGTAAAACAGTTTGATATTGTATTTATCGATCCGCCATTTCATCAATCATTAGTCGCAAAAACGGTTAACGAACTTGAAAATAACAACTGGCTAAAACCGTTGGCTTATATTTATATTGAAACAGAAATACAGCATGATCTAACAACTTATATTCCAACTAATTGGCGCCTACATCGTGAAAAAATTGCAGGGCAAGTTCACAGCTATCTATTTATACGAGAAGATAATTAATGTTCATCTTTATTGGTAAAACTTTATACTCATTAATGTGGTTATTTTTATTATTTAACTTAATCCATCCATATCCAAAACCGGCAAATGTTGTTGCCAATATTGGCTTAATCGCCTTTACTGTTACTCATGGTTTACAAGCATGGATGTTAAACTCAACCATGACCAAACAAGAAAAACAACAAGACAAATTTAAAGTGTTACGGCTATTTTTATTTGGTGTTTTTGAATCACTTAGTTGGAAAGATAGTTTGAAAGACAAAAAATAATAATAAAAAGAGGTTGCGAGATACAAAAATTTTTGTATAATGCTCACCACTTCTTACGAAGCACCTCAATAAGCGGGAATAGCTCAGTTGGTAGAGCACGACCTTGCCAAGGTCGGGGTCGCGAGTTCGAACCTCGTTTCCCGCTCCAATAAAATATCTATTTAGTATAAAAGTAAATTTATATCCCATACGGTGTTAACTAACGAAAGTGATTAGTTGTGTGCAAGGCACAAAAACACAGCAAAAACATTGTAATAAAAACAGAAATTAGCTAATAATTACTTAAATTAAGTAAAATAAAAAAACTTCAATAAAATCAATAGTCTACCTGAGCTATTTTAGAGAAAACACACAACACGGCAAGGTTAATCTACCTATCTTTTAACTGTGTCGGAGTGCTTTGCTGATAGACTGAGGGCAGCACGCCAAATAGGACTGTTTGGTGAGTTTGTGCTTTGTTAGGGATGCCAATTTATCAGGAACAACTTGGCACTTTTTAGCAAAGCAAATAGGCTTAAAAAAGGCGAATATCATAATGATTCGAGTAAATCATACCGATGGTTAAGAGCGAGAGCGTTGGGTACCGTAGTTCATATTTTGTATCTCATGTGAGTTGTAAGATGTTACGCTCAAAATTCTTAAATTAAACGTTACCACCAATATCAGTTATTCCGACAAAATTCAAAAGCTATAAAGCTAACACCATATTTTAATTATAAAATTAACCTATCTATAAAGTCGAATTGTTTTATCTTTACATTTCTTTACAAAAAATCCGCTAAAAAACTAGCCAACTATTTTTTAAATGGTTATACTTTTATCGCTATAGGAAAACAAGCTTATTAAATAAGCGAATAATTATAAAAATTTAAATAAAACAAATCATTACTTGACAGGTGAACCATAATGCATTATCATTTTAGACACCAGACACCAGACACCAGCACTGGCAAACCTATGTCTTAAATTTATCAAATAATCCTATTCGACGAGTTTTTACACAAAACTTATTTATATCTTCCAAATTATTTCTCAACGAATTATCGAAATTATCGCTCAAATCACCTAAATCACCTAAAACAGCTCTGCTAGTATCAGCACTGTTATTATTGTCATTGTCATGGAATGTACAGGCGAATGACAAAAAGTATCGAGCGGGTAATCGTAGTGATGCAATAATATTACTATCCGAACCATTACCAGCGGAGCCAGTTATCAAGTATGCAAGACCGAATCTACAAATGGATGACGGCAAACACGCAGGCCCTGCTAACATATGGAATCCTAAGAAGGGCTTCTTAGTTCAATCAACCAATCCTGGATCATATAACCTCAATTTTCCAACTACAGGTGCGGATAATTTATATTTTGATTTACTCATTACAGGAATAGATGTAAGAGAATTGACATGGGCACCTGTCAGGCATGAGGGAATTACTGCAAGCGTGATAAATGTTGTACCCAATGATCACTGGATTCCTTATGAAGATAGGGGACAAGTTGTAGCACGCGTTAAGCTAACAGGTCCAGAGGCAAGAAATCAATGGTACAATCCTCATCCTAACCTAATTACTAAGCCACAGTTACCGCAGACGTTTGAGTTAGTGGGTAGAGATATATATGGCGGTGAGGTAGTAAAATATGGATTTGTATTAAGGCAGTGGTTCGTCAATCGGGGAGGTAAGATAGATAACCATTCTAATCAAACCACATGGTGTAATAGTTTGGGTTATCGAATGCCACGGGTAAGAGATTTAACCAATTCAAACTATAATAATTTAGGTGCAACACCTAGTTCATCAGGTAATTCTTACATGCGTCACATAGGCGCTGGCTTTTTCACGGAGTGGGGCCGCATGTACAACTACACTGATGCGGGCTTCGTCGACGGCTACTACTGGACGAGCGACGCGACAGGTAGCAACCGGTTCGATGTCTACTCGTACGACGGCAACGTCGGCAGCCTCAGTGCCAGCTACTTCCGCTATGGCCTTTGCACCGCACCTTAGTTTTTAGCGTTTGGTACTTAATCTTTAGATCTTGAGACGAAAGGGAGCTTATGGTGTAAATAACTGAGAGTTATGACTTATTCTAACCTAGTGAGGTTTAGGACGTTTTATTTGGCAAAAACAAAATGCCCTAAACCAAACATCTCTATAACTATTTTCATAATATTGATTTAAAAATTATCATTAATATAAATCAACATAATACGATTTATGTAGTATTGTAAAACAATTATCTACTGAATTATGATTCTTTAGCAGTGCCATTAAGGCTCAATACGTTATTTTGATGCAGATTTAGATGTTTTTTATGTTTTTATAAATTATTTTATAGATTTTGATTCTTGGTTATAAATTGAATCTTCATTTTAAGTTATACGACTCTGTGTTATGCTACAGTTAATATTAGTCACAGGATATTCCTTATGATAAAAGATCCTTTTTTTGACCGCGAAGCCGAGAAGTATGATTCCCCAATTGCCAGTCGAGAGCTTATTTTAGATTACCTTAAACAAGAAGCAAAGCCTGCTAGTTTAGAAAAAATTGCTCAAGCTGTTGATATTAAAAATGAAGAGCAAAAAGTGGCATTGCATCGTCGTTTGCGCGCAATGGAGCGTGATGGACAAGTAGTTTTTACACGCCGTAAATGTTATGCCTTGCCTGAAAAATTTGATATGGTTAAAGGCAGTGTGATTGCGCATCGTGATGGATTCGGTTTTTTACGCGTTGAAGGAAGTCCTGAAGACTATTTTTTATCACCGGAGCAAATGAAAAAAGTTTTACAAGGCGATGTAATCTTAGCTCAGCCAATGGGAACTAAATATCGCGGAAAAATGGAAGCTCGTGTTGTGCGAATTTTAGAGCCACGCAATAATCAAATTGTTGGGCGGTATTTTATTGAGCAAGGTGTTGGTTTTGTTGTCCCTGATGATAGCCGTTTAAACTTTGATATTTTAATTGCGGGTAAACCTAGCCGCACGGTTCGTATGGGAACGGTGGTGGTGGTTGAGTTACAACAACGCCCTGAACGCCGTCAAAAAGCTGTTGGCATTATAAAAGAAGTGCTCGGTGAAATGATGGGGACTAATTTGGCGATTGATATTGCTCTGCGGAATCACGAAATCCCTTATGAATTGCCAAAGGCTGTTGAAAAAGAGGTAAGCAAGTTCACCGAACAAGTGCCAGAAAGCGCTAAAAAAGGGCGAAGAGATTTGCGACAATTACCTTTGGTAACAATTGATGGTGAAGATGCCCGTGATTTTGATGATGCGGTTTATTGCCAAAAAAATCGTGGTGGTGGCTATCGGTTATGGGTGGCTATTGCAGATGTGAGTTATTATGTTAGACCAGGTAAGGCGTTAGATAAAGAGGCTTGTTTACGAGGTACATCGGTTTACTTTCCTTCACGAGTTGTACCAATGCTTCCAGAAGCATTATCTAATGGGCTTTGTTCGTTAAATCCGCAAGTTGATCGCTTATGTTTAGTTTGCGAAATGACGGTGTCTAATCGTGGGCGGTTGACGGGGTTTGAGTTTTATGAAGCGGTAATGAACTCGCATGCTCGGTTAACGTATACTAAAGTGGCTAAGATTTTAGATGGTGATGAAGAACTTCGTGAACACTATCATGAATTAGTCCCTCATCTTGAAAATCTTTATGGACTTTATAATGTGCTTGATAAAGCACGGGTTACCCGTGGTGCAATAGGATTTGAATCAGAAGAGCCTAAATTCATCTTTAATGCTGATAAGCGTATTGAAAGTGTCGAGCTAGCACAGCGTAACGTGGCACATAAAATCATTGAGGAGTGCATGATTTTAGCCAATGTTTCAGCGGCAAAATTAGTGATTGGTGCCCAAGTGCCATCATTATTCCGTGTACATGACAGACCTGATGAAGATCGAATGAGTAACTTGCGCAGTGTATTAAGTGAACTTGGTTTATCACTTGGTGGTGGTGCAAGTCCTAAACCTAAAGATATTGCTGAATTAATGAAAGTGGTTGAAACACGCCCTGATCATGATATGTTGCAAACCGTGATTTTACGCTCTATGAAACAAGCTATTTATGATCCAGAAAATCGAGGACATTTTGGTTTGGCACTTGAGGAGTATGCACATTTTACTTCGCCAATTCGCCGTTATCCTGATTTGCTTTTGCATCGTGCTATCAAATGGATTTTAGCTGATGAAAAACATAAAACCAGTAAAACAGGGGGGTATCGTTATGATACAAATGAAATGCTTTACTTTGGTGAACACTGTTCAATGACCGAACGACGAGCTGATGAGGCAGTACGTGATGTGGTGGATTGGCTTAAGTGTGATTACATGCAAGATCATGTAGGTGAAGTATTTAACGGCTCTATTTCAAGCGTGGTTAATTTTGGTTTCTTTGTGCGGTTGGACGATCTATTTATCGATGGTTTAGTGCATGTGTCATCGCTTGAAAATGATTACTATTTTTTTGATGCCTCGCACAATCGCCTAGTTGGTGAAAATACACGTTTTACTTATCGTTTAGGCGATAAAGTGCAAGTGAAAGTCGATAATGTTAATCCAGAAGAACGTAAAATTGATTTTTCATTGGTTGGCAGTAATAATAAGCCAAAACGTCAGGGTAAAACGGCAAAAGATAAGTCCAAACAAGTCAAAAACGATCAAATTGCCGATTTACCAATAAAACGAAAAGGCAAAAAATCAACCAGTAAAAAAAGTAGCGCGAAGCCAAATACTAAGCAAAATACTAAACCAAGTACTAAATCAAGTACCCCAAAAAAGGCAAAATCGAACGCTAAATCAAGCATGAAAGCAAGTGCTAAAGTTGAAGTGAAAGCCAAAAGTAAAAAACGTAGTAAATCTAAATCAACCAATAAAACTAAATAGTTAATAAAATAAAAGAGTAACAAATAAATGAGTGAAACAGTTTATGGCCTGCACGCCATTGAAGCATTATTAGCACGTTCGCCAGAAAGAATTATTGAAGTATTTATTATTAAAGGGCGTGAAGATAAACGACTTCTTGCCGTTGTGCGTCAATTAGAACAACTTGGCTTGCCTGTAAAAATGGCTAATCGTCAATGGTTAGATGAAAAGTCAAAAAACGGCGTGCACCAAGGTATTTTAGCCATGGTTACGCCGAATCGAGGTTATCAAGAAAATGATATACCTTTGCTCATGGAACAACAGTCAAATCCAGTTATTTTAATTTTAGATGGTGTAACTGATCCGCATAATTTAGGTGCATGTATAAGAACTGCTGATGCTGCTGGTGTCGATTTTATTATTGTACCAAAGGATCGCTCCGCACCGCTCAATTCAACGGCACAAAAAGTTGCTTGTGGTGCAGCTGAAAGCGTGCCTGTGGTTAGGGTGACCAATTTGGCTCGTACAATGCGAATGCTGCAAGATGAGTACCAAGTTTGGATTGTGGGCACCGCTGGAGAAGCTGATAGAACGCTTTATCAAACAGACTTCTATAAAACATCAACACAGACCGCACTTGCATTGGTAATGGGTGCTGAAGGTGAAGGTATGCGTCGTTTAACCAAAGAACACTGTGATGAATTGGTGAGCATTCCAATGGCAGGTATTGTGTCATCACTAAATGTATCGGTTGCAACTGGTGTTTGTTTATTTGAAATTGTTCGGCAAAAATCAGCTATCAGAACCTAATTTAGATGGTTATAACCGTATTGGTTACCTAACTGATTAAGTTTCATACGAAATCAATAGATTAGTTGAACTTCAATACGGTTAATTAAAACAATCGTAAAAATATATTAGCAAACATCTTTTTTATTAGCATGAATTTTTCATTTGTCTTTAAAAAATTAAATAAACAAGTGAGTATAATTTTGTCAAAAAGTTTCAGGTAACCCTACGTTTCAGTAAAAAATATTGTTTTTTAGATCGTTAAATGCTTTTTAACAAGTTGCGATCTTATTTTTATTTATACTCGTGCGTACTGCCTAATATTTTATCTATGGGGAAACATCTATTATTGCTTGAAAATACATTTCTTATATATTTTTTCAATCCAAAAAATTGAGTAGTGACAGCACAATAAAATAGCTGGGTATATTATAAAATTAAGCGTGATCCATGCTGATATCAGCAAATCAATACCAATCGAATTGATTAAATAACGCTGATATAAATAAGGATATCGAATTAACCGAGGGATAATCATAAAAATAAGGCTAATTAAAATGCCAATAAGTAAACCACAAAAGACTAAACCTGACGGTTTTTTTATTTTGTTTAAAATGAAGATTGAAATAAGAATAAAACAGAAATAACACAAATAACACAATCCATAATACATTAAATAATAATATTCAGGTGTATGGTATTGTTTTTTGATAAAACGATAACACCATTGATAACTTAGCAATCCTCCGACACAATTAAACAACAATATAACAATTAGATTAATGATTTTCATCGGATAATCCTTTTAACTTCAATAAGTTATATGATTTTACTGTAATTTATGCTAATAATATGTGACTTTGCTAAATTAATGAAGTGTTTTTATAAATTTTATAACGTGATCAATTTATATTTGTGTATTTAGTTACAGCCAATAATTAAAAATGCCGACTAAAATTGTCGGCATTTTATTTTAAGTACTAGCTTTTTATTAGGTCAATATCAATGCCTAATCCTTTGGCAATTCCAGTTCCATAGTCAGGGTGCACTTTATAGAAGTGTTTGAGCTGTCTGATTTGAATGTCTCGATTCACGTTTTTCATAGAGCCAACGATATTATCAATAAGCAGTTGTTTTTGCTCAGGCTGCATTAAATTAAATAATGCGCGTGGTTGTGAGTAATAGTCGTCATCAACACGATGATCGTGCCTGTCCATTGTGCCAGCTGGTACATGCATTGGCGGTTCGGCATATTGTGGTTGTTGTTTTGGTGCGCTATCGACGCTATTAGGCTCATAGTTAGGAGCATTATCTGGACTATAAAAGCGCATTGCGCCATCGCGTTGATAATTATGAACAGGGCATTTTGGAGCATTGATCGGTAGTTGTTGATAATTAGTTCCTATACGATAACGATGTGCATCGGCATAAGCAAAAATTCGACCTTGAAGCATTTTATCTGGTGATAAACCCGTTCCTAGCACTACATTACTTGGTTCAAATGCTGCTTGTTCAACTTCAGCAAAATAGTTTTCTGGATTACGATTCAGTTCCATTACGCCGACTTCGATTAATGGGAACTGTTTTTGTGACCAAACTTTAGTAACATCAAATGGGTTTTCAGGATGGTTGTTAGCTTGTTCTTCTGTCATTACTTGTATGTAAAGTCGCCATTTTGGATAATCTCCTCGCTCAATGGCTTTGAACAAATCTTCTTGTGCTGAATCTGGATTAGTTCCATCCATTTCTGCTGCTTTTTTAGGATGAATGTTTTTTATTCCTTGCTCAGTTCTGAAATGCCATTTAACCCAAGTGCGAACGCCATCTTTATTGATTAAGCTATAAGTATGGCTACCATAGCCGTGCATATGGCGGTAACCATCAGGGATTCCGCGATCAGAAAATAAAATAGTAACTTGATGAAGTGATTCTGGTGATAAAGACCAAAAATCCCACATCATTTGTGGATCTTTTAAATTAGTTTTAGGGTCACGCTTTTGAGTGTGAATAAAATCAGGAAATTTGAGTGGATCACGAATAAAAAATACAGGTGTATTATTGCCTACTATATCCCAGTTGCCTTGGTCTGTGTAAAATTTTACTGAAAATCCACGGGGATCACGTGCCGTATCTGATGAGCCTCGCTCGCCTCCTACTAACGAAAAACGAGCAAAAATTGGAGTTTGTTTACCAACATTGGCAAATAGGCTAGCGTAAGAATATTTGGAGATATCGTTGGTGACTGTAAAGGTGCCGTGTGCGCCGGAGCCTTTGGCGTGGACTCGTCTTTCAGGAATATTTTCACGGTTAAAATGGGCGAGTTTTTCGATAAGTTGAAAATCATCTATCAATATTGGACCTTGGGGACCTGCAGTTCGGGAATTTTGGTTATCGGCTATTGGTGCGCCGTTATTAGTGGTTAGTACTTTTTTGTCTGACATTGCAACACTCCTTTCTAGTATATTAAAGCGCTTTTGTAAATTAAAATAATCAATTAATTAATTTTTGAATTTAAAATTACTAAAACATATATATGGGACGGTAGTGCATAGTAAAAAGCTGGATATTGTGGGTTTTCAATACGTTAAAATATATTTAAACTCACAACATCTAATTTATATCTATAAATTTGTGTATTTCTAAATTTAAGGTTCTCAATGGAATAATACACTAAATCATTTATTTTTTGATAATTATGAAAATTTTGACAATTTTTTAAATTGTTATCAATAAATTCAAGCGTAAATAATTTCGGGCAATCGAATATCCCAAGGTTTGTTCTCAATATGTTGGACTTTTTGGCAAGCAAAAGCAAGCCCAATTGGTAAAATTTGTTGGTTTTGATAATCTGCTAGTAATCGGTCATAAAATCCTCCTCCCATTCCCATACGATAACCTCGTTGATCAAAAGCAACTAGTGGCGTAAAAACAATGTCGAGTTGATGGTAAGGAAGTACATTTAATACACTTAACTTTGGTTCTAATATACCAAAGTT
This sequence comes from Gilliamella sp. BG3, assembly GCF_046635605.1. Classification (NCBI taxonomy): domain Bacteria; kingdom Pseudomonadati; phylum Pseudomonadota; class Gammaproteobacteria; order Orbales; family Orbaceae; genus Gilliamella; species Gilliamella sp. BG3. The sequence continues at coordinate 84,585 of NZ_JBIDFE010000001.1, read as the reverse complement.
ATTTTTTATGAGTTGAGTTTGACTGGTATATTTTAAAAAGAGTAAGTTTTTGGTTGCAAAAGGGTGGATAACAGGTAAATAGACGGATTTATTTTGTTGCCATAAATAGTTAATTATAGGTTGGGTTTCGACTTCGCCATCAAATGATAAAAATATGGCGATATTTCTTGCTTTATTAATCGCTTGGTGACAGGCAATTTTTTGATATATAGCGTGTTGTGCAATCTCACGTTCATCGGGAGATAATTGTCGCCGTTTTTGACGAATGATTTGCCTTATATTCATCAGTTTTCACTGTTGTTTAAAAGTAAAAGAGCGCTCCAAGATGTCGTTAGGGTCGTAACCCTTGAACCCAAGGTTCAAGGTGAACATTGTGTTTTAATTTTTAGGTTTCCTTACAAGTAAGGCATACACACCAATTAAAAGTCACTCCGTTCTTAAGTTTAGAATATCGGCTCAGGGGACTAACCCATATGGCGATCATCTCAGAGTCGTATGCTATAATACAAAATTTGACGGATCATACAATACTATTTGTATTAAATTTACAATTCAAGTAGTTAATTATTAGGATTTAGGGCAGAATCGAGTAATTGTTGTAACATTTTTAACCGATCGCCAAATTCACTGCTTTTTTCTTTTTCTTTTGAGAGTTCGTAAGAAATGTTTAGAGCGGCAGTCATAATAAGTTGATCACTGCCAACATGTGGAGACTTTTCTCGTAAATTTGTTAAGCGCGCATCTAAATCTTTTGCGGCATTGTTAAGTGCGTCGACTTCATCAACAGGACAATTAAATTTTAATGTTCGTCCAAAAATTTGAATAGTGACAGCTTGAGTTTCCATATTTAACCTATTGATTCATAAAACGATTAATTTTATCGATAATGTGTTTTTTATCTAGTCCTATTTCTTGCCTTATTTCGCTTTGAGAGCCTTGAGAAATAAACTTATCAGGGAGTCCAATATTTAAAATATCACATTTTATTTTTTTCGATAATAAATATTCACAGACGGCGCTACCTGCTCCGCCTTTGATACTGTTTTCTTCGATGGTGACAAGTATATTATGAGTTTGGCTAATGTGCAAAAGGACTTTTTCATCTAATGGTTTAACAAAACGCATATCGATAACTGTAGCATTGATTTGTTCTGCAGCTTGTAAAACTTCGGTAAGTAAAGCGCCAAAATTTAGTAAAGCAATATTTTCACCTTGCCGGCAAAATTTAGATTGTCCCAAAGGAATTGCTGTTAATGGGATTAATGGTGTTCCAGTGCCTTCACCACGGGGGTAACGTACTGCTGCAGGACCATTATGTAAATAGCCTGTGTAGAGCATTTGTCGACATTCGTTTTCGTCACTCGGTGTCATAATGACCATATTGGGTATGCAGCGTAGATAACTTAAGTCAAATGCACCTTGGTGAGTTTCACCGTCGGCGCCGACAATTCCTGCACGATCGATAGCAAACAATACAGGTAAGTTTTGAATAGCAATATCATGAATTACTTGATCATAAGCGCGTTGCAAAAAAGTTGAGTAAATAGCTACAACAGGTTTTAATTCACTAATTGCAAACCCAGCAGCAAGGGTTACCGCATGTTGTTCGGCTATTGCAACATCAAAAAATTGGTCAGGATAATTATTTGCAAATTTTGTCATACCTGAACCTTCTCCCATTGCTGGGGTTATTGCCATTAAACGTTTATCATTTTGCGCCATTTCGCATAACCAATCGCCGAATACTTGCGAATATGTTGGCGCAACTTTTTGAGTAGTAGGTAATATACCATCATTTGGATTAAATTTTGGTACGCCATGCCATAAAGTCGGATCTTTTTCAGCTGGTGCGTAGCCTTTGCCTTTTTGTGTTATTACATGAAGCAGTTGTGGACCCTTTAATTGGCGAACTTTTTGTAAAGTTGCGACCAATCCATTAATATCATGTCCATCAACAGGACCTATATAATTAAATCCAAGTTCTTCAAATAAGATAGCTGGTGTGACTAATCCTTTTAAGTGTTCTTCAGTTTTTTTAACAAGTTCTTTTAATGGTGGAATATTAGCTAATATTCGTTTGCTATTTTCCCTAAAAGATGTATAGGCTTTACTTGATAATATTTGAGTTAGATGTTGGTTAAGTGCTCCAGTATTTGCAGAAATTGACATATCATTATCGTTGACAATCACTAGCATATCTGGCTTAACATGACCAGCGTGATTCATTGCTTCAAATGCCATACCAGCAGTTAATGCTCCATCACCAATAATGGCAGCTACTTTTTTACCTGATTGTTTTTTTTGTTCGCTAATTGCAATACCAAGTGCTGCACTAATTGAAGTTGAAGAATGACCTGTGGTTAGCACATCATATTCACTCTCATTACGATGAGGAAATGGATGAAGTCCCCCTTTTTGACGAATAGTGAGCATTTGGTCTCGTCGACCAGTTAAAATTTTGTGAGGGTAAGCTTGATGACCAACATCCCAAATAATTTTATCAAAAGGTGTGTGATAAACATAATGCAAGGCTGTTGTTAATTCAACAACACCTAGTCCCGATGCTAAATGACCACTTGATTGACTTACGCATGCGAGTAAATATTGTCTAAGCTCGTGACAAATAGACGATAACTGTGACTGAGGAATACGTCTTAGATCCTCAGGCGAGTTTATTTGTTTTAACAAAGGGTAATTATCTAAATTCATTATGTAATGCTGTATTTTAGCTAGTTATTAACTATTGCGATTAATAATATAACCAGCAAGTTCCTGTAATGGCTGATTATTATAAGGTATTTGTTTTAGACTATCGATAGCTTGCTGATAGAGTTGCTGGGTTAGTTTTACTGCGCTATCTAGCCCAATTAATGCAGGGTATGTACTTTTTTCATGAGTAAGGTCTGAACCTTGTGGTTTACCCATAATAGATTGCTCGCCAATGATATCTAAAATATCGTCTTGAATTTGAAATGCTAGCCCAATAGCCTCAGCATAGCGATCGAGCATTAGCTGATAAGGTTTAGCTATTTCAACGCATGCAAAAGCACCCAAACGGATTGCCGTTTTGATCAATGCTCCTGTTTTATAACAATGTATTTTTTGCAAATGTTCAAGACTAATTGATTGATGTGTGGCCTGTAAATCAAGTGATTGACCAAGGCACATGCCATTAACGCCACTGGCATGGGCAAGTTCAGTTATCATATTAATTTTAGTTTCAGCATCGATTAATTTACTTTTTGCTAGTATTGAAAAGGCTAAACTTTGTAAGGCGTCACCAGCAAGTATTGCTTGAGCTTCACCAAATTGGATATGGCAGGTCGGTTTTCCTCGGCGTAAGTCATCATTATCCATTGCAGGTAAGTCATCATGAATTAATGAATAAGTATGAATTGCTTCAATCGCAGCAGCGGCTTCATCTAACTTAGAAAGGGGGCAATTAAACATTTGTCCAGTTAAATAGACTAAAATAGGTCGAATTCGTTTTCCACCAGCCAACAAACTATAACTCATTGCTTGTTGAAGTTGAGATGGTTCAATTTGTGAAATATAGGTGGTTAAAAACGAATCAATTCGTTCTTGTAATGGCTTTAAACTATTCATTATCATCATTTGAGAATTCTGACAGTTCGGCGTCACTATTTTCAGATAATAAAATCTGAATGCGTTGCTCAGCTTTCTGTAACTGTTTTTGTCCTGCTTTTGCTAATTTGATCCCTTTTTCAAACTCATTTAGTGCTTCGTCTAATGGTAGATCGCCGTTTTCTAATTGAGCTACAATGGTTTCGAGCTGTTTAAGTGTCTCTTCGAAACTTACTTCTTTGTCTTGCTTTTTTGCCATATTCAATTCCTCTTTGCGTGCGATGAGTATACACTTATTTCCCATAATCGTGAATCTAGGTTTTGTTTATTTACTCTCATTTTCGTTATTCAATTCATCCATTGATAATAAGGTAATATCTGGATTAATCGGTTTTTTAACTTCGATACCCATTTCACGAAATCGTTCAATTTGTCCAATTACATTGCCACGACCTTTACATAATTTGTTCATGGAATTTTGATAGGTTTGTTGAGCTTTGTCTAAACAACTGCCCAGATTTTCCATATCTTCAACAAAGCCACGCATTTTGTCATATAATTTGCTTGCTCTATCGGCAATAAGTTCAGCATTACGATTTTGATATTCAAATCGCCATAAATTATGGATAGTTCGTAATGCAACTAATAAAGTAGTGGGGCTTACTATCATAATATTACTTTTCAGCGCATCGTTAATTAATGTTGGGTCATTATCTATTGCACTTAAAAATGCTGGCTCGACAGGAATAAACATCAAAATATAATCTAATGAATTAATGCCAATAAGTTTATGATAATCTTTTTGACTAAGTTGTTTTAAATGGTTACGCACAGCCGTTAAATGTTCGGCCATTGCTTTTGCTTTAACGTTTTCGTCATCACTATTAAAATGGCGTTCGTAGGCAACCAAGGTCACTTTTGAATCAATAACTACATCACCCCCTTGCGGTAAGTGAACAATGACATCGGGTTGTAATCGTTGATTGTTTTCGTTGGTTAGATTAACTTGTGTTTCGTACTCATAACCTGAACGTAATCCTGAATTATCTAAAATTTGACTTAAGATAAATTCTCCCCAGTTTCCTTGGGTTTTGTTATTACCTTTTAACGCATTAGTTAGATTGGTTGCTTCTTTACTCATTTGTTCATTAAGTAGTTGCAAGTTACGGATTTCATGCGTCAGTGTGTGGCGCTCTTTAGCCTCTTGCCCAAAACTATCTTGAACTTGCTTTTTGAAGCCTTCTAACTGTTCTTTAAGTGGTGAAAGTAAAAAATCAAGGCTCTGTTTATTTTGTTGTTCAATCTTTTTACCACTCTGTTCAAAAATACGATTGGCTAGGTTTTCAAACTGAGTCGTAAGCCGTTGTTCGCTTTGTTCTAGTATGGTTTGTCGTTCATGTGTTGCACTTAACGTTTCTTCTAAACGCGTTTTGAGTTCACTAATTTTAACATTCTGCGCTAGATTTTGTTGTCGATACTGCTCTAATTCATGCTCAAGTTGTTTTACTTGAATTACTAAAGTTTGGTTTTCTTCCTTTTTTTGAATTAGTTGTAGATCGAATAGTTGCTGTAAATTATTAATTGTTGATTGAGATTTTATAGCAAATACAAATAACATTAAGGCAACAATCCCAATAATAATGGCAATCCATTCGGTTAATCCTAAAGCATTGAACATAATTAAGCCCTTTCAAAAGTAAATGACATCACATCATTCAAGCTATTGCAATTTAAGGCAAGCATAATTAAACGGTCTAATCCGACAGCGACTCCAGCACAGTCTGGTAGCCCAGCTTCCATAGCGGCCAGTAATTCAATGTCAATATTCTGAGCTGGTAAGTTTTGATTAGTACGATCTAAATTATTTTGTTCAAAACGCATTCGTTGTTCTTGTGCATTAGTCAATTCTTTAAAGCCATTAGCAAGTTCAACACCTTTGTAATAGAACTCAAAACGGCTAGCTACACGATGATCTTCTGGGCTAATAGCGGCTAATGCAGCTTGTGATGCTGGAAAGTTAAATACAGCAATAGGCTTGTCTTGACCAATATGTGGTTCAACACCGAAAGTGAATAAGCATTGTAACAATCCATCTTTATCATAATTATCTGTGTTAAGTCCGATATCAAGCTGATTTGCTGCATTGACTAAGGTTGCGTGATCGGCTTCCAAAGGATCAATATTAAGATGCCTTTGAAACGCTTTTTGATAAGAAATACGTTCAGCAGGTTCACAATCTAAAATGGTTTGTAATAGATCATCGACTTCATTAATCATTTGCATCATATCAAATTGGATGCGATACCATTCTAACATGGTAAACTCAGGGTTATGATAACGGCTGAATTCTTCATGATTACGAAAACATTTACACATTTGATAAATTGGACCACTACCAGCAGCTAGTAAGCGTTTCATATGATATTCAGGGCTAGTAATTAATGACATGTTTCGCCCTTGTTGCTCATCGATTTCACCAGGCTTTAAAAATTTAGTGTGAAAAGAGCTTAAATGTACGTCTGTTACTGCATATTGGCTTAAGGTAGGTGTTTCGACCTCTAAAATACAGCGATCAGCAAAAAATTGACGAATTAGAGAAACAATTTTCGCGCGCTTAAGTAAATTATTTATAGGTGCAGAAGGTTGCCAAGTCATAAAAATATCCATGGATTTTGATTAGTTACTAAAAGAAGTGAAATAGGGCAAAAGCCCTATTTCTTATTGCTGGCGTTCATTTTGCCATATTGAGAACAAATTGTCGTATTTTTCTTGTTGTTGCCAAATATGACGATGTAATGCGGAAAGAATAATTGGGTCTTCTAAAATCGCTAACTGCTTTTCTTTACTCATTTTTTCTAAGTCTATGTGTTGATATTGTTCAATAAGCTCATTGCGTTTTTGTTGGTTTTTATTATTAACTCTATGTCTTGAAGTCGATAAAGCGCAAGTTAGCGCATTATATATAGGATCGACCAACGCCATAACAAAACCATGCTCAACAAATGCAGTTTCAGTTTTAATTAAATATTCGCCTGTAAGAGTAACAGCTCTTGTAGGATGCGTTTCTTCAGGGGTTAAAAATAGTCCTGCTTTTTTTGCCTTCATGCCGATACTTGAAAGCCCAGATACTCTAATTACTAAAGGTGAAATGGTTAAAGGTATTAATATGGCTATATACCAATAAGTAAATTGTGGATTTAACCAGATAATTACTCCTAACCAGATAATACCTAATAATGACAGTGGCCAACAAAAATAAAATGACTCCCCCCATGTTAGAGCGTCGTCACTTCGGGATGGTGACTTCCATTGAATTTTACTGCCCATCCATGCTTTAAGTACAAATTTACTATGAAAGATCATGCGTATTGGCGCTAAAATCATTGACCAAATCATTTCAATCAGTATTGATAAAGTTAATTTAAATATACCGCCAACATCTTTTGCCCCAGTTCTGGCTATAATAATACCGTAGCTGAAGAATTTAGGTGCAAACAGTAAAACCATTGTGGTTGATAATAGTTGAATGGCTAATTGTTCATCCCACCTTGGCCAAGTCGGATAAAATTGGTTAGGTTGGAAGAAATATTGAGGCTCAGAAATATTAAACACCAATAATAATAGTGTCGAAAATATTAAAAATACTAGCCACAATAATGAAGAAATATAAGCCATGCCACTAGTTGCAAACATTAAACGATGGGTCAATTTAATACCGCTTTTGAAGATTAGCCTTAAATTAATTAAGTTACCCATACACCAGCGATTATCACGTTTTAAATCTTCAATCATATTACCAGGAAGCTCTTCATAACTTCCATTCATATTATAAGCGATCCAGACGCCATAACCAGCACGACGCATAAGCGTCGCCTCAACTAAATCATGCGATAAGATATGAATTGGACCCTTACGTTTTTGCAATGGAGATAATATGCAATGCTCAATAAAAGGTTTTAAGCGAATCATTGCATTGTGACCCCAATATTGTGCTTCGCTTAGTTGCCAAAAGTGTGTGCCAGAGCAAAATATATCACTATAAATCTGATTGGCAAATTGTTGAATACGTCCATAAAGCGTGGTCATTCTTACTGATTTTGGTGGTGATTGTAAAATACCGGCTTTAGGGGTCATTTCCATCATGGCGATCATTTTTAAAATACAATCACCTGTCATGATACTATCGGCATCAAGGATCATCATGTATTCATATTGGTGCCCCCAACGACGGCAAAAATCATCAATATTACCACTTTTACGTTTTACTCGGCGTTTGCGATGGCGATAAAAAACGTTGCAACCATTGTTTTGTTTTGCTGCATTAAATTCAGCCCAAGCTTTAAGTTCGTTCACATATAGATCGGGATCGTTAGTATCACTTAATATATAAAAATCACAACAAGCTGCGTGGCCTGTTTCAGCTAAAGATTGATAAGTTGCTTGTAACCCAGCAAATACTCGAGCAACATCTTCATTACAAATTGGCATAACAAGAGCGGTTCGATGCTTTGCGTCGATATGTGATGCTGGGTCCTTGGGAATAGGAATAGTGTAACGGTCTTTACCCATGACGGCTAAAATTAGGCCCATAATGCTGGTCCAAAATCCAATGGAGATCCAACAAAACAAAATAGCAAACAGGATAATAATCGCCCCTTGTATGATATAAGGTATTATGCTGTAGATGGCTAATTCAGGATTGATATCCCAATTAGTCATAAAATTGATTTTTTGCCAACTTTGGTATGGTAATAAAGAAGATAGATAAGTGGTTCCATAATATGTTTGTACTACAATCAGCGCAAACATAATAAAGCGTCGAATTATAGCTAAAATATTAAAGTTATGTTTTGACTTGGCAATATAGCGCTGGTTCCAGATTTGAGGTTGAATTGGAACGCGTTCAACTTCAGGATAACTTGGTTGTTGTTTTCGGTCATCAATAAAAGAACTAGTATCGCCAATCTGATTTAAGCGATATTTTAAGAACTCAACATCATCAGGTGATGTTGTATTATTTTCATATTTTTGACGCCAAGCTTCAGCATCAGGTAGATTTGTAAAGTAATCTTTTTTCATATTTTTATCTTATAATAATAATGACTATTACATTACTATTGTGCTGGGTATTGCCCGCTCCAAGTTTCAGAAATCACTTCATTGGTTGCTTGTGAAGCGAGTTGTACACGAATATCCGTTGCCTTTTTACTATCTTGGACGTTGAATCTAACAATTACACGCCATCCTTTTATTATTGGATTGTACTGTGAATCACAGCTTACAATAGAGCCGTTAGTAATACTTGAAATTACTTTGACTGGGTCATTTTCTGATAATGAAGGACCAGCGAAGTCAATCACGTACGCATTAGAGCCATCAAGTTTACGAATTAAATTAGCTTGTTTTATATCGCCGAGTGATAATCGGGTACTAATAGCTTTTGCGATATTATTAGGATAACGCTGTAATTCATGTAATGAATAATGTAATCGATATTTTATATCAAGCACGTCGCCAGCTTTATATTGTTTTTCTGGCACCCAAAAAGTGACAATATTATCGTTAGTTTCGTCTGCTGTTGGGATTTCAACTAATTCGACTCGTCCTTTTTGCCAATCGCCTAAAATTTCAGTCCAAACGCTTGGTCGTTTTTCATAGTGATCATCGAGATCTTGATAATCATCAAAACCTTTATCACGCTGAATTAAGCCAAAAGCTTTTGGGTTTTCTAAACTATACGATGAAAACGATAGACGTTTAGGGTTATTTAATGGACGCCATATCCATTCGTTATTATTAGCTAAAATTGACAGACCATTAGAGTCATGCATTGCAGGTCGATAATTTAACAATGGTGATGGTTGATTAGGCCCAAATAAAAACATACTGGTGAGTGGGGCAATGCCAAGTTTTTTTACAGAATCGCGGAAAAAGACCTTAGCTTGAACTGTAACAGTAGTATCAATACTTGGAATCAATGTAATTTTATAAGCACCAGTTACGCTTGGTGAGTCAAGTAATGCATAGATAACTAAATGTTTTTGATTTGGTTCTGGTCTTTCAATCCAGTACTCTTTGAAACGTGGAAATTCTTCACCAGACATTTCTCCAGTGTTAATGGCAAGCCCTCTTGCCGAAAGACCATAGCGTTGATCTTTACCTACCGCACGAAAATAACTGCCACCAAGAGCTGAAAATATTTCATCGTCGGTTTTTGTTGGATTATTAATTGGGTAATGGACTTTAAAACCAGCAAAACCCAAATTTTTAGTATCTAGTTTATCAAGATTAATCTGGCTTAAATCAAAATAGCTAGGATCATATTGTATTGGAGTTATTTGGTTATTAACAATTTCATTAATCTTTATTGGAACATCAAAGTACATTCCTTCGTGATAAAACTCAAGTTTAAAACGACTTTTTTGATCACCCCAGTAAGCTTTTTTATGATTAAATAGAATTTTTTGGTAATCAGCAAATTGTAAAGATGCTAATTCATTAGGAATATTTTTAGATGGTTGAACATAAGCCTTTTTAGATAGTTTTTCAGCTTTTTCAACTACATCATCAAGCGAAAAAGCCCATGCAGAAAAACTAATACAAGTAGCTGAAGCTAAGCAAAGCACCTTGCAAATTAAAGTTTTATTAAACTTATGAATTGGAAATAAATTGCACATAAAAGACTCGCGTTAGTATTATCTAAAAATATTGAAATAATTGATAATATTGTTTTTTGGATCATCTAAGCATTTCTCAACGTAATCCACTTTCATTTCTTGAAGAATGCTTGGGTTTTCGTTTATTAGGAAGTAAGAATAGTCATCTTTAGTAATCTTTGCTTTTAAGGATGAGATATCTTGTTCTGACATTCTAAATTGTGGTCGAAAATATTGTGTTATTTTTGCATTATCTTTTGTATAAATTGCTGCAACGAAATCAGCTGAATATTGGCAATAACTTTTTATATTGTTTTCAGTTGCTTTTATTTTACTTAGTTCCATATTATGTTCGGCTTGGTTTTCCTCAACTACTTTTTTGAGTTGCACATGATACTTTAATTTATATAGTTCATTTAAATAAAAATTCAATACGCAAGAGGAGAGATTATTATTGCCTTTACAATTTAGAATACCTTGTTTAATAATGTAGTTATCGAAGTTTTTATCACCAACAAACCGAATTAGCTGATTTTTAGCATCAACAACATAAGGGTCGTTAGTTTCAGTTTGTTGTTTTAATAGAGATAGTTGCTCTGTTTCGGAAATTGGTTCATTATTTTTTAAAGGTAAATTTTTTTTTGCACAACTTGTGACAAGAATAGCGACAAAGGTGCATATAAGGATATTACTTACTTTCATTTATCAAATTCCATGAGCATATTCTTTAGGTTAATTTTAAAGCGAGCAACTTTGCCACTAATTTAGTCACGTTATTAGTAACAACAGCCACTTATAACGATTATTGTTATAGCGCGAAATTATATACTCTTATTAATTTAAAAAACACTAGCAGATTAAATTAAATTTATAAAAATTGTACTTTATATACGGTCATTTCTCTCTAATGTTTGCATATTTTTTTATTATCGACCGTAAATTTAGTTTCATGATCAACTGAGGGTTTAAATTTCCCCTTTGCTTTTAAAAAAGCGATTAGTTGCTCGGCATTCATGTTGGATTTTGAACAAGTATGAAATATGGCATCTTCTCCAAACTTACTTTTGATAGCATCAAGTAAAGAAGATTCGGTATAATTGTTTCCATTCATCATATGCAATACTTCGTGTCCATGAATTGACATTATAGCCTCCCTGAATTATTGTTCATTTTAATGATTAATTCATTATTTTTAGTCCCGAAAGATAACAGATATTTTTAATAAGAAAAAGAGGTTTGATATTAAAAATATAATAAAGTTTTAATTATTCCCCCTGATTTACATCGGGGGAAGAAATAACAGCAAAAAAGCTGTAAATTCAAGCAAGAATAATCTTTCTTTTATTTTTTAATTGTTGGTTAATTTTGTAATGATTGATTGATTTTCGCTTTTAACCTGGAGAATAACAACAGATATAGAATCAGCAAGTTTGTAGCAAACCTCATCTTTAATTTTGATGATTCCTTCCTCAGGTAACGAGATAATTTCTTCCTTGACTGAGTGAATCATTGAAAGTGGCATAAATGCAAAAGCGCCTATATCACATAAACGAACTCGAGCACCACCACGATTGATATCGATAATTTCAGCAGAAAAACTTTCACCTACTTTATTTGATAAGTATTGAGCATAAAGGTTTTCAGCCATATCACGTTCTGCATAGCGTAATGTTTTGCGTCTTTCATTCATGTTTTTTAATTGATCTTTATCGGGTGCGACTAATTCTTGTGATCGGATAAATGCTTTGATTAATCGATGGTTGACCATATCACCATATTTACGTATTGGTGAAGTCCATGTTGCATAGGCATCAAATCCCAAACCAAAATGTGGTTTAGGTTCAGTTGAAAAATCAGCAGGGCTTTGGAACTTACGAAGTTTTGTGGACAAAAATGGAGTGTTGTCGATTATACGACGCAACTTTACGTAACCATCGAAAGATAATAATGATTCTTTATCAAATTCAGTGATTCCGTTGTCATTTAAAAAAGTCACTACTTGTTCAATATATTTATTATCAAAACCTGAATGAATATTAAAAATTCCAAAACCAATTTTATTTTTTAATTGCAATGTTAAAACTTGGTTTGCTAAAACCATGACTTCTTCTACTATTTGATTTGCAATCCGACGAGACTCTTTAATTATTGATTTAACTTGGCGATTTTCATCAAGTTCAAAACGATAATCTCCATTATCTTTAAAAACTAATGCATGATTTTGCCGCCATGTCATACGAATTTTTGCTAAGTCAGCTAAATGTTTAAGTTGCTGTTTAATAATTGGATTGTTAGTTTCTAAATCTTCATTATTTTCTAAAAAATTAGAAACATTGTTATAAGTTAATTTAGCTTTTGATTCAATCCAAGCTGGTATAAAAGTGATCTCATCGCTATTAATATTGCCCGTTTCGTCAATACCCATTTTACATATCATTGCTGGACGTTTTTGATTTGCTTTTAATGAACATAAATCATTGGCAAGCTCTTTGGGTAGCATAGGGATATTAAAATCAGGTAAATAAGTGGTAAAATTTCTGATTTTGGCAATACGATCAAGTTCGCTATCTTGTAATACATAAGCGGTAGGATCGGCAATGGCAACCGTCAATTGATAATCTCCTTGTTCACCTTTTGATATCGCAATAGCATCATCCATATCTTCTGTATCTTCGTTATCGATGGTGAAAAAGTTAACATCGGTTAAATCTTGACGGTTATCAAGTTCAGTACCGTTAATTGATAATGAATCGAACTGTGGGGCGTGAGTTTCTAAATCGTAGCGCGCTAACGTTTTTAGCCAAAGTTGATAAGGTGAATTGCTTTCAGCAACAAAACGAACAATTTCGGCAAGAAATTGATTCCGTTCTTCTTGCAAAGGGTGAGAAACAAGCGTTGCCACAACCCAATCGCCTTCTTTTAGTTTTTCGCTAACTTGCTTGTTTATTTTGCAACGAATGGCTAGATTAGTTGACATATTTTCAGGATAAATAACCATTGCACGATCTTGAAAGCCTATTTTGCCAATAAATTTTTGCAATGCACTTTCAATTAATGATTCAGGTTCAAAAGACTCTTTATCGTTATTACTTATTACTGTCCCTAATACCTTATCACCATTGCAAACTCTTTTCATTTTAGCAATAGGGATGAAATAACTTTTTTTATTATCAACATCTAAAAAACCAAATCCTTTTTCATGAGCTCTAATAGTGCCTTCAACGCGTGGTGTTTGCTCATGGAGTTCTTGTTTTAATTGTGCAAGTAGAGGGTTATTTTGAAACATATGGCCTAACACTAGTTAAAAAGTTGGTATTAAATTCTATCATATTTATGCAAATTGTGGTTATTGAATTAATCGGTGATGGTATTGAAAATAGAAGTATAATAATGCCACTTAAAATAATTGGTCGAATTAAAGTATGAAATTAAACTATAAATTACAGGGTGATGGACAGCCGATAGTGTTTTTACATGGGGTATTTGGGAGTTTAGATAATTTAAATATGCTAGCGAAGGATTTTGTGCAACATAATCAAACCGTGCAAGTTGATCTGCGGAATCATGGGCATTCCCCTTGGTCTAATAAGATAACTTATCAAACTATGGCTGAAGATGTAGCTGAACTTTGTTATGATTTACAATTAAAAGATATAATATTAGTTGGTCACTCAATGGGGGGGAAGATTGCTTTGCAATTATCGCAAATGCTTTCAGATTCTATCCAAAAAATTGTTGCTATCGATATTGCGCCTATAAAATATCACCGTTCGGCCAATGCCACTATTTTAAGAGTGTTAATGTATTGCCTTAGTAACAAAATTACCGATAAAAAGCAGATCATCAATTTAATGGAACAAGTAGGTATTAACATGCCAACCATTCTTTTTTTACTAAAATCGTTTAAGAATGATAAATGGTTGTTTAATATTGAAGCAATTAATTCACAATATGCTCATATATGCGATTGGCAAAATATCTCTCCTTGCTTAAAACCCACGTTATTTATTCGGGGAGGTAACTCTACTTATATTACAAATGAAGCTTATCCAGCGATTTTCGAACAATTTCCTAATGCAAAAATTGAAGTAGTTGAAGGTGCAGGGCATAATGTTCACGCTGAAAAAACGTCACAAGTTTTGCAACTTCTACATAACTGGATAGAGGGATGAATGGTATTTAACTTGCAAACATTTAGAGTGAATTACAAAATAATCGTTGCTGCTTGGTAACTTGTTTGTTAGGTGCATTAACCGTTATAACAACCATTTTACACTGAGCATTATAAGTTTTACTGGTGAGCTTATAGTGCCAACCAGAAGGAATAATTTGGTTTGTGGTATAAGGGTAGCTATCAAGTAGCTGAAAAGCAATTTTGTTGGCACGTAAGTAGTTTGTAAAGTAATGATGTTTATAAAACAATGCTTGTTGGTAATTAACAAATCCTAACATAATAATTGAAAATAATAGCGTTGCTATCATAACTTCAATTAAACTAAAGCCAGCTATTTTTTTCTTTTTGTTATTCACAATAAATAGCTCTTTTTTCTGGGCAATAATCGAGCCAATGACCTTTTTCAACAATCAATCGATTGTTATCAAAATGTGCGAGTGTATATAAATAAAAATCTTTAGCTTCGCCTCTTACTAACACATACTTATCAATTTTTAATAAAGACTTTTTTATACATGCTTTTAATTGATAAGTGGGTTCAGTCATACAATACCAATTTGTTTTAGGAGTTTGCCAATTTTGGGTTATTGCCCAAGTTAAAGATGAACTAGCTTGATTAAATTGTTGATAGTATTGACTTTCCATTAAGATAGTTTTTTGCCACGAGGCAATAAGGACATTAAAACCAATTAATAGCACCAATCCCACAACCATCAAAATAACTACCATTAAAATAGTGCTAAACCCAGACGAAGTATAAATTTGTTTAAAATAGGTTTTCATTTTTGATTATTTCAGTTATGTGATAATTAATCTGCTTGTTTTTTCTTAATTCAGCAGTAACAGATAGACTAATGGCATCGGGTAGCTGTTTTATTGTAAAATCGGTTACTTTGATTTCGTTTGAATCAAATAAGTTTTCCCATTTAGTTCCAAAACAATCTATTGCTCCTGTTTTATAGGCTATATTGTTTTCTTTATAGCGATAGGTAAAAACATCTGACTTTATAGGGGTAAATTTGTCCCAAACCCAAGAATTGCGAATTTCGCTATCGTATCGAAGAACAATACATTTTCCTTGTTTATCGATTTTAATAGCTTTAGCTGTTATTTTTTTGGGGTCATTAGCAATAAAACCAGCTCGTCTTATGTCTTTTTTCATACCAGCTAATCCAAGTTCAATTGCCTGTTGTAAACGTATTTTTTGATAATATTGCATAATACTTGTTTGTAATTGAATGTAAAACGAGGTTATACCCATAAAAATTAGACTTGATAATATTAAGCTAATAAGCATTTCAAATAAGGAATATCCAGATGCTTTTAACATCGAGGTAACCCTGTTATATAGCTATTTTCTGCACAGAATCGAATGCGTCCAAATAAAGAAATAAAAATCCTGCTAGTACCTATCTTATTTTTTAATTGGAAAGACATTGTTTGTGCTAAGTTGCGACGACCTAAGATCAAAGCATTTTTATTGTTTAATAATTCACTAATTTCAACAGAATTATCAGGTTTGATAAAATAAAGTACTCCTTCACTGCATGATGTAGGTTTTTCATCGTTAGTGATTGCAATGCACCAAGGTGAAGTAAATTGGTGAATAATGTAATTCTCATTTTTAATCGACGCTTTTATTTGAACTTCATACAAAAAATAAGCTAACTGTTTGGTTGTATAAGCTAATTCATTACGCAGCTGTTGCTCTTTCCAATGCTCAACGCCTATTGTGACTAAAATAGCACTAATACAAATAGTTATTAACAATTCTAGTAATGAAAATCCCCAATTTTGCATAATATTGTCTTGGTAACTATCACGATAGTTGCAGAGTACATTTTAATTAAACAATTGGTTATTTGACATTCTAGATTTGTGATACATTGCTCAAATAAATTGTGCTTTTTTCGTTAATACTTTGCTTTTTGTTTTGATGAAAAGTTTATTTAAAAATTACGTCAAAAAGCGGTTGGCAAGTATATTGATTTTACTAAGTTTTTTATTTTGTTTTTCCTGGATTCAAACATGAAGTGCAATTTTAAACACGGTGGAGTGAAGAAAGTAGAAAGGTGATTTATACTAGCACCTTCGCACCATCACAGTTTGGAGATTGTTATGTATTATAATCACCTTTCTAGGAAGGAAAGATACTAGATTTTTGTATTTATAACTATACACAATATCTATTGAACTTACACACAAGAAAACGGCATAAGTTTAAAAGCCCTGTCGCTTTTTATTCTAAGCGTTAAGACGAATTACACTTCATGGTGCAATCAAGGAAATTAACAAAAAACTTAAATAAAATCAATAGTCCATTTGAACGCTTTTAAAGCAAGAAACACACTTATAGCACTACAAGGCTAATATGCTTGCCTTATTAGAGCGTCAAAATGTGCCGATAACGAAGTAAAGCTAGTACGCTAAACTAGGTTGTTGGGCGTGTTTGTGTTTTAGATGTTATCAGCAATATTAATCATTCCGCAAAATACAAAAACTTACAAAACTAACACCTTATTTTAATTAGAAAATTAACCCATCTATTCTATAAAGACAAATCGTTTTTATTTTTACATTTCTTTACAAAAAAGTCCGCCAAAAAACTAGCCAACAATTTTTAAAATGGTTATACTTTTATCGCTATAGGAAAACAAGCTTATTAAATAAGCAAATAATTATAAAAATATAAATAAAACAAATAATAAAACAAATAATAAAACAAATAATAAAACAAATAATTACTTGACAGGTGAACCATGATGCATTATCATTTTAGCCACCAGCACTGGCAAACCTATGCCTTAAATTTATTAAATAATCCTATTCGAAGAGTTTTTGCACGAAACTCATTTATATCATCGAAATTATCTCTCGAATTGTTATCGAAATTATTCACAAAATTATTTTCAAAAATCCCATTGGCATTAGTGCCGTTGTTGTTATTGCCGTACTCCTTAGAATCGCAGGCATTATCGGCTACTACTTTTAATTACATTCAGGGTACTGCACCTTATTTAACCTTTGATGGCGGTGTTACTAAAGTGACTAAAACAGAGGACTTATTAGGTATTAAGTTATCAGATGGTCGAACATTCACATCGCAAAATAATTCTTCATCACCGACAGCGCCAATCAAGTTACCGAATGTAGGGGATACTTTGGCTGATGTTGAAATGATAGTCCCGCCATCAAGCAACTCAATAAATATAAATGACTTAGTGGCACAAGGTAAATGGAGAGACGATGATGGAGATGGACAGGGAGCAGGTGGAGTTACTGCATTAGGAAGTATATCGTTAGCAATAACGGATAAAGATGGCAATACCATTAATCGTAGTGATGCATTAGATATATGTAAAGCGCCTTATAAGGTAACCTTAAGTAGTACAGGAGGTAGTTTAACTACACAATATGGTTTGCCAGATAGTAGTACTTTTAGTGGAGGAACAGCGGAGTATTATATCACGCCATCACAGCCCGTTATTTGTGCAGTCAGGCCGAATCTAACTTATGGCACAGACAGCTTCTCAGGTCCTGCTAACATATGGAATCCAGCTAAGGGCTTTTTAGTTCAGTCTACTAATCCATCATCTTACGGTTTAAATTTTCCAACAACAGGTGCAGATGGATTGTATTTTGATTTGGATATAGGTGGAATAGATGCAAGTCAGTTTAGTTGGACAGTTACCACACGTGGTGATATAACGGCAACGGTGAGTTGGGTTAGGCCGCGTTCAGGTTCATTTATAGACCCATGGGGAAGTACTGTACAATATGATAATTGGATTAGAGATAAATCCAAGAATGTAACACGGGTAACGTTGAATGGTCCAGAGGCAAGAAGCTTGTGGAGCAATTCTAATCCTAGTCAAATTACCGTGCCATCTTTGCCACAGACATTTGAGTTGGTGGGAAGTGATAGAAGTGGTAATGGGGTGAGATATGGCTTTGTCTTAAAGCAGTGGTTCGTCAATCGGGGGGCTCAAAGAACTAGCGTTTCTAATCAAACCACATGGTGTAATAGTTTGGGTTATCGTTTGTCACGGGTAAGTGATTTAACCAATGCGAAGTGTGATGTAAATAGTAGTAGGTTCCCATGTATAAATAACATAGATGGTGCGATGCCGTCGTCAGGTACTTTTTATTATAGACGTCATGTAGGAGCAGGTTTTTTCACGGAGTGGGGTAATATGAACAGCTATGCTGATACGGGTTTCATCAGCAACAACTACTGGACGAGTGATGCCACAAGTATCCGTAATTTCCATGTTCTCTCTACTAGTGGCGGCGTTGACGGCAACGGTAACAGTTACAGCTTCTCTGCTGCTTGCACCGCACCTTAGTTTTTAGCGTTTAGTTCTTGATCCTTAGGGCGCGGAAAGTGTTTATGGTGCCAGAGAGGAAAATATAAAAAAGAATAAAGCCCCAGCGTAAGTTGGGGCGTTTCCCTTAGGGTTGCGCCGTTGTGGCAAAGCCACAATAGCGCCGCCCCCCGCCGCCGACGCAGAAAGCGTGGCAGGTAGTCCAGTATTACGCTGTGGCGGTTTAAAGCTGTGGTCTATTTTAGTTCGGCAAGGTTTCGGACGTATTGACCTTTGGGGAATAAAATAGCTATCTTGAATATGTCCTAGCAAGGGGAATTAGAGTGAACTCCTTTTGCAATCCCACGCTTTAGCGCATAATGTGTCTACGGCGCTTCTCGTATCATCCTGATACTCGCCTTTTCGAGGCCATCTTCTCTGTGCTCAGATGTTCAAATTTGTTCCAGACAAATTTGTCTGACGCGAGAATAAGACAAATAACATAGCCTTAGGTGGTTTTTGTGAGTTGTTTTGTGTTAAAAAGCAGTGCAATTACATCCCAAAAGTGATCAGAAAAAGTATTGATTTTTATTAAAGCTTTTATTTTTCTGTTTTTTTGTGATTTCCTATGACTTTACTAAGATTTCGATTGTTTTTGATTGCTTGGATATTGATTGTGGTGTTTTGATTAAACCACTTAAAAAGCAAGAAAGATTATATTATACTGTCCATCTAATTATTATTTGCTAACGGACTATAAATTAAAGGAAACTTGAGATGCAACAATTACAAACTATTATTGAAGCAGCATTTGAACGTCGTGCTGAGATTACACCGTCAAATGTTGATACAGTTACACGTGATGCGATTAACCAATGCATTGCTTTATTAGACAGTGGTAAAATGCGTGTCGCAGAAAAAATCAATGGTGATTGGGTAACTCATCAATGGTTAAAAAAAGCGGTTTTGCTCTCTTTCCGTATTAACGAAAACCAACTGATTGATGGCGGTCCGACTAACTATTATGACAAAGTGCCATTAAAATTTGCTGAATATGATCAAGCAAGATTCCAACAAGAAGGTTTCCGTGTTGTTCCATCTGCTATTGCTCGTAAAGGTGCCTATGTTGCTCGAAATACTGTATTAATGCCATCTTATGTCAATATTGGTGCTTATGTCGATGAAGGTACGATGGTTGATACATGGGTGACAGTTGGTTCTTGTGCGCAAATTGGTAAAAATGTTCATTTATCGGGTGGTGTTGGTATTGGTGGTGTTTTAGAACCGTTACAAGCTAACCCAACCATTATTGAAGATAACTGTTTTATTGGTGCACGTAGCGAAATTGTTGAAGGCGTTATTGTTGAAGAAGGTAGCGTAATTTCAATGGGTGTATTTATTGGTCAAAGTACTAAAATATATGACCGTGCAACTGGTGAAATTCACTATGGACGTGTACCAGCTGGTTCAGTAGTTGTTTCTGGCAACTTACCGACAAAAGATGGCAAATATAGTCTTTATTGTGCAGTTATTGTGAAAAAAGTTGATGCTAAAACTTTAGGTAAAGTAGGTATCAATGAATTGCTTCGTACTATCGATTAATTCACGCTTATATTTTAAAGTCGTCTAAATTATTGTTAGGCGACGATTATTCTATTTATTAACTAGATAATTTTAGTTTTATAACCATTAGAAGAGGAGAATTTATGCCTTCTTTTGATATCGTTTCAGAAATTCAAATGCCAGAAGTTAAAAATGGTGTTGAAAATGCCACTCGTGAGTTAGCTACTCGTTGGGACTTTAAAAATGTTGAAGCATCGTTTGAATTAAATGAAAAAAATGAAACGATTAAAGCAACAAGCCAATCTGATTTTCAAGTACAGCAACTGCTCGAT
This sequence comes from Gilliamella sp. BG3, assembly GCF_046635605.1. Lineage (NCBI taxonomy): Bacteria > Pseudomonadati > Pseudomonadota > Gammaproteobacteria > Orbales > Orbaceae > Gilliamella > Gilliamella sp. BG3. Next base: position 63,971 of record NZ_JBIDFE010000001.1, on the reverse strand, counting down.
ATCCTGCGCGATAAGCTAGCTAAACGAGGTATTGATGGTGGTGCACTTGAAATTCCTGAAGAAATGGAGCACAGCGGTAAACTTTATAGCATTACGGTTAAGCTTAAGCAGGGTATTGATAAAGAGCTATCTAAAAAGATTGTAAAAGCGATCAAAGACAGCAAAATTAAAGTACAAGCTCAAGTACAAGGTGAACAAGTCCGTGTTACAGGTAAATCACGTGATGATTTACAAGCTACTATGGCATTGGTTAAAAATAGCGAATTTGGTCAACCGTTTCAATTTACCAATTTTAGAGATTAATGTGTTATTGAGTTGATATTGCCAACAATTGTCGGCAATATTATCCCTTAAACTTTGTAAAAAATTTCAGAAAAGACAGTGTTTGAATAAGGGGATGCAATAACTATTATGATGTTTTAAACCTGAATGTAAGTAGATAAAAAAACGAGATTTTTTGTAAATACGTTATGCTGTCTGCTTGTCTATCCTCTTAATTATAACAATATTTATTATGATGAAAAAAGTAGCTATATATTTATTTTTTCTTATCTTTTCTGGGCATTTGTTTGCACAAGAACCTAATAGCGAAGTAAAGGAAATAAAGAAAGTTTTTATTGATAATCTATTATCAAAAATGACGCTTCAAGAAAAAGCGGGACAATTGCGCCTAATTAGTGTTGGTGGTGATCTAACGTTAGATAAAGTACTTGATAAAATTGAAGCAGGTGAAATTGGTGGCATTTTTAATACTGTTGTCGAACCTGACCTTTCTCAAATGCAGGAGCGTGCTCTAAAATCTCGCAATAAAATTCCTCTATTTTTTGGTTTTGATATAATTCATGGACATAGAACTATCTTCCCAATTAATTTAGGTATTGCATCCACTTGGGATCGTAGTGCAATTGCAAAAGCTGCTGAAGTATCAGCTGACGAAGCTACCTCGGATGGATTAAATATAACTTGGGCGCCAATGGTTGATATTACACGTGATCCTAGATGGGGGCGTGTGTCTGAAGGGTTTGGAGAAGATCCTTATTTAACCTCAGAAGCTGGGCGGATTTTTGTTGAAAAGATGCAAAAGCAATCGCTTGCCGATAAAAAATCATTGGTGACATCAGTAAAACATTTTGCACTTTATGGCGCAGTTGAAGCAGGGCGTGAGTATAACAGTACGGATATGAGCGAACGCAAAATGTTCCAAGAATATCTTGTGCCTTATAAAGCAGCAATTGATGCAGGTAGCAGGGCAGTTATGGTTTCGTTAGTGAGCGTTAATGGTATTCCAGCAACGGGGAATCATTGGTTGTTAACCGAAGTGCTACGGAATCAGTGGCATTTTGATGGTGTTGTTGTCAGTGATCATGGGGCTATTCGTGAACTTATTAATCATGGCGTAGCTAGTGATCCGAAAGATGCTGTACGTGTTGCGATTAAAGCTGGCATTGATATAAGTATGAATGATGAATATTTCTTACAATTTTTACCTGAATTAGTCGAAGAAGGTGCCATTACAGAAGATGAAATAAATCAAGCTTGTCGTCATGTACTTGAACTTAAATATGATATGGGGTTATTTAGTGATCCTAATCGTAATTTAGATCCAAAATTAGATATCGATACAATGTTTGCTGATAATCGATTACATCGTGAAGAAGCTCGTGATGTGGCACGCCGCAGTATTGTGTTATTAAAAAATGAGAATGAGATATTACCGCTAGCTAAAAATAAGAAAATTGCGGTGATTGGTCCATTAGCTGATTCAAAACGTGATATTTTGGGGAGTTGGTCGGGAGCTGGGCGTGCTAATTTAGCGGTAACTCCATTAGAAGGTATTAAAAATGCAGTTAAAAATCCTGAATCAATTAGCTATGCATTTGGTGCCAATCTTTCTGATGATGAAAATTTATATCGGTTTTTAAATTTATACGGAGAAACAACTAAATTTGATAATCGACCAGCCGATAAAATGATTGCAGAAGCGGTGAAAATAGCTAAAAAAGCTGATATTGTTATTGCCTTTGTTGGTGAGGCAGAAGGTATGGCTCATGAGTCATCAAGTCGAACAGATCTATCTTTGCAAGCAACTCAAAAACAATTAATTAAAGCAATGAAAAAAACAGGTAAACCTTTGGTCATTGTCTTAATGAATGGTCGTCCTTTAACATTATCTGAAGAGTATGCTCAAGCAGATGCTATGCTTGAAACTTGGTTTTTAGGAACCGAAGGTGGTAATGCTATTGCCGATGTGCTATTTGGTGACTATAACCCTTCGGGCAAATTGCCCATGTCTTTTCCTTATAATGTTGGGCAGATCCCAGTCTATTATAGCCATTTGAATACAGGCCGTCCTCGTGGTACGGAAAATATGGGCAAATATACAACCTCGTATTTTGATAGTCCTAATGAGCCGTTATTCCCCTTCGGATTTGGTTTGAGTTATACCAATTTTGCGATGGACTTTTCGTTATCAAGTACTAAAATGAATCGAGATGGTGAAATTATTGTCACCGTTAATGTTGAAAATACAGGAAATAGAGAAGGTATGCAGACCGTCCAGCTTTATTTGCAAGATGTGACAGCGTCGGTTAGCCGCCCAGTGAAAGAGTTAATTGGTTTTGATAATATTACTTTAAAACCGCACACTAAGGGTCAAGTAAAATTTGTGATTAAATATGATATGCTGAAATTCTGGAACAATAAAATGCAATATGTTGCCGAACCAGGAAAATTTAATGTGTATATCGGTAGTGATTCGACAACTCAGGACAAGCAAACATTTACTTTGCTTGATTAATACTTGTTAAGTAATTTGGGTAATTTTCACATAGGATAATGCTGTGCAAAATGATATTACTTTTTATCAACGTTTTAAGTCTGATATTTTAGCTGGTTTAAAAGTCATTACCATTCGAGATAAGAGTGAATCACATTTTAAAGTTGGTGATAAGCTTCGTGTTGGAACTTTTGAAACTGATGAGTATTTTTGTACAATTAAAATAGTTAACATTACACAAATTACATTTGATCAACTTACCGAAAACCATGCCCAACAAGAGAATATGACTTTGAGTGATTTGAAAAAAGTAATTTCTGACATATACCCCAATGAAAATCATTTTTTTGTAATTCATTTTTCGCTCTTATAATAAAAAAGACGCATTGTTAATGCGCCCTATTTATTTTTATAACTAGCAAAAAACTATTGATTTATAGGTAGCACATCTAAAATTAAACCATCCACAGCAATAATTTCAACACGCTGCCCAACATTAAGATCTTCAACGCATCTTGCCGACCATGTTCCATCTTTGATTTTTACCCGACCTGAGCCATTAACAATAGCATCTGTGACAACTGTTTTAATACCAATTAAATCTTGTTGTGGCTGATTGATTTCGCCTTTACTTGATTTATCTTTACCTTGCTTTTTGAGCCAAAGCCACCAAAGATAAGCAGATACAAGCGTTAGAATTGCAAATAAAATCCATAAAATTGGCCAAGAAAGAGGTAAAATCCAAGCAATTAAACCAACAATAATAGCAGCTATCCCACTCCAAAGCCCGTATCCACCAGTACCAAGTAATTCTATAATCAGCAAAATACCGCCTAAAGCAATAAATACCCAATGGGGCGAACTATAGAAAACCATAAAAAAATCAGTCATTGTTGATTACCTTTATAATACATTCAGTAAAAATCTTAAACATAGCGTTTATAGATTTTGTTAAAAAGTTTCAGGAAACACTATGTTTAAGTATAAAATTTGATTTTTATTTAGTATTTTTAATCATTTCGTTAATGCCTCCAATGCTATCCATGATCCACAAAATTGGCCAAGAAAACGGTAAAATCCAAGCAATTAAAACAATAATAAAAGTAGCGATCCCACTCCAAAAACCATATTTGCCAGTATTGAGTAATTTTATAACTAGCAAAATACCACCTAGAACAATAAATCCCCAATAAGGCGGATTATAGAAAACCATCAAAAAACCATTCATTATCAATCACCTCTAAGATTCATTCAGTGAAATTTCTAAATATAGAGTTTACGATTTTGTTGAAAAGTTTCAGGAAACACTATGTTTAAGTATAAAAATTGATTTTTTATTTCGTGTTTTTAATCAATTCAGCAATACCACCAATACTACCCATTAAACTTGACGCATCAAGTGGCATCATAATCACTTTACTATTATCCGATGAACCAATTTGTTGTAATGCTTCAGTATATTTTTGGGCAACAAAGTAGTTAATAGCATTAATATTACCTGCAGCAATAGCATCGGATACCATTTGAGTTGCTCTTGCTTCTGCCTCGGCTGCACGTTCACGCGCTTCTGCTTTTAATATTTCAGATTGTTTTTCACCTTCTGCTTTTAATATTTCAGATTGTTTTTCACCTTCAGAGCGTAAAATCGCTGCTTGACGAACACCTTCTGCTTCAAGAATTTCGGCACGTTTATTACGTTCTGCTTTCATTTGCGCATTCATCGCAGCAATCAATTCTGCTGGTGGGCGAACATCTCGAATTTCGATACGGGTAATTTTGATTCCCCATGGACTTGTTGCCTCATCGACAATACTTAGTAACTTAGAGTTAATATGATCACGTTGTGATAACATTTCATCCAATTCCATGCTGCCTAAAACAGTACGAATATTAGTCATCATTAAATTAATGACAGCACGCTCTAATTGATTTACTTGATATGCAGCCCTTGCCGCTTCTTGTACTTGGATAAAGCAAACAGCATCAATTTGCACATTAGCATTATCTTTTGAAATGACTTCTTGTGATGGAATATCGAGTACTTGCTCCATCATATTAATTTTACGACCAACACCATCCATAAACGGAATAATGATATTTAAACCGGGTTCAAGTGTATGGGTATATTTACCAAAACGTTCAATAGTATATTGATAACCTTGGGGAACAATTGTAATTGCCTTTAAGACAGTAATTAACGCAAGCAAAACAATAACACCAATGACGATATAAAATACAGGCATAGTTCAAAAATCCTTATAATTTTTTATAATAAAAATGAGTCAACCATTTTATAGATTATTAAATTTTTTGCCTAGTTATAAATGAGAAGTTTGTTTTTAAAAATAAATAATCTCTTGACAGTGTGCTAGTAAACTAGTTTAATAGTACAAAATTTATTTTTAATCGATAAAAATTATGAAAGCACAATATTTACATCTTATTACTCGTCAATTCACCCGCTTTGGTTGGTGGTGCGTTACCTTTTGCGGGTGATGTAATGATGTATTGTCTTTTTTACACAACCCGCTTTATGCGGGTTTTTTAGTTTTTGGATGTTAAACGAATCAGCTAAATAAAAATTTAAATGTAGAGAGCCAACAATGAATAAGCCGACATTAACACAAATAACCCAAACCATCGGTTATTATCAAGATCCAACTCAAGTGTTTTATCAATTGTGCGATAGTAAACCGGCAACGTTGTTACTAGAATCAGCCGAAATTGATAATAAGCAAGGAATTAAAAGTGTCATGATTGTCGATAGTGCATTACGTATTTCGGCAATAAATAATGAAGTGACTTTTAAGGCATTGACCACAAATGGTGAAAAGCTATTACCTTTATTACAACAGGCTTTTACAGACAAGTTAGATAATGTACAAGTGGATGAACAAACACTTAAATTGGTATTTCCCACTATTGATAGTATGCAAGATGAAGATTCAAGATTAAAGTCGCTATCAGTCTTTGATGCATTACGCACATTATTGACTATTGTGAATATCCCTGAACAATGTGGTCAAGATGCGATTTTTGTTGGTGGGCTATTTTGTTACGACCTTGTCGCTGGATTTGAAAACTTACCTAATTTACCTACAGAGCAGCGTTGTCAAGATTTCTGTTTTTATTTAGCTGAAACAATATTAGAAATAAATCATAAAGATCATAAATCCATTTTAAAAACGACGGTTTTCACTTCTGATTCAAAAGAAACTGAGCGCTTAACGCAACGGTTAACTAATTTACAAGCAACATTAAATAGCCCAATGAAAGCCATTCATACTCAGTCCCTTACTAATATCGATGTGACATGTAATAAAAGTGATGATGATTTCAATACAATTATCAAAAAAATGCAAGATGCAATTGAGCAGGGGGAAATTTTTCAAGCAGTACCTTCACGGCGTTTTAAATTACCTTGCCCTGAGCCATTATCGGCTTATCAGGTATTAAAAAACAATAATCCAAGCCCTTACATGTTTTATATGCAAGATAGTGATTTTGTGTTATTTGGGGCCTCACCTGAAAGTGCACTTAAGTATACTAAAGCAACTAATCAAGTTGAAATCTACCCAATTGCCGGTACTCGTCCACGTGGGTTAACCACAAATGGTGAAATTGATTTTGATTTAGATAGTCGATTAGAACTCGAAATGCGTACCGATAAAAAAGAACTGGCTGAACACTTAATGTTAGTTGATTTAGCGCGCAACGATTTAGCGCGTATCTGTAAACCCGGTACCCGTTATACCAAAGATTTGTTAAAAGTGGATCGTTACTCTTTTGTGATGCATTTAGTTTCGCGTGTGGTTGGTCAGTTACGCAGTGATTTAGATGCGCTTCATGCTTATCAAGCCACTATGAATATGGGAACATTAACAGGAGCACCCAAAGTTCGTGCGATGCAATTAATTGCTGAATCAGAAAAAGTTAAACGTGGTAGCTATGGTGGTGCTGTTGGCTATTTTACCGCGAATGGCGATCTTGATACCTGTATTGTGATTCGAAGTGCCTATGTCGAAGATGGCATAGCGACAGTACAAGCTGGCAGTGGTGTGGTGCTAGATTCAAAGCCACAATCAGAATCTGATGAATCACGTAATAAAGCACGTGCAGTTATTCGAGCTATCATGGCAGCGCATAATGTAGAAGGTGTATTCTAATGGCTAATATCTTATTTATTGATAATATTGATTCTTTTACTTATAACTTGGTCGATCAATTACGTAATAGTAAGCATTGTGTGACGATTTATCGAAATACTATCCCTGCAAATGTAATTATTGAAAAATTGTCACAAATGCAAAACCCTATTTTAATGTTATCACCAGGTCCAGGAGCGCCAAGTGACGCTGGATGCATGCCAGAACTGTTAAAACGTTTAAAAGGTAAATTGCCTATTATTGGTATCTGCCTTGGTTATCAAGCTATTGTGGAATCCTATGGTGGAGCGATTGTGCCAGCTGGCGATATTTTGCATGGTAAGGCATCTTTAATTGAGCATGATGAGCAAGCGATGTTTAAAGGATTACCAAATCCGCTACCGGTGGCGCGTTATCACTCTTTAAAAGGTGAAAATATTCCAAAAACACTAACCATCAATGCGCTTTGCAATAATATTGTAATGGCAGTTCGTAATGATGAGGATCGGGTTTGTGGTTTTCAATTTCATCCAGAATCGATATTAACCATTCAAGGTGTAGAATTATTAGAACAAACTATTAAATGGACACTAAATCCTCCACAAAAACAAGAGAAGCCAAAACAGGAAGCGATTGTTGATAAGCAAGAGTACAATATTCAACCTATTGTTAATAAATTATATTTAGGGCAAGTCCTTACACAAGAGGAAAGTAAAATACTATTTAATTTAATTATTCAAGGTAAGATTGAACCAACTGTATTGGCTACCGCAATAATTAGTATGAAAGTTCGTGGTGAAAAACCGGATGAAATAGCAGGGGCAGCTTTAGCATTGCTTGAAAATGCTGATGCTTTTGATATTCCTGATTATGATTTTACTGATATTGTAGGAACAGGTGGCGATGGCACCAATAGTATTAATATTTCAACAGCGAGTGCTTTTGTAGCAGCCGCATTGGGGTATAAAGTAGCTAAACATGGTAATCGTGGTGTATCAAGTAAATCAGGCTCTTCCGATGTGCTTTCTGCCTTAGGCATTAAATTAAATATGTCAGCACAAACATCTCGTCAGGCATTAGATGAACTTGGCGTGTGCTTTTTATTTGCCCAGCAATATCATTCAGGTTTTCGCCATGCAGCACCAATACGCCAACAATTAAAAACTCGGACCATTTTTAATGTGTTAGGGCCATTGATTAATCCATCTCGTCCTAAACGTATTTTATTAGGCGTGTATCATCCAGATTTAATCCAACCGATTGCTGAAACATTAAAAATGCTTAATTATAAACATGCTTATGTGGTGCATGGTGCAGGAATGGACGAAGTTGCTATTCATGGTAAAACTGACGTTGCTGAAGTTAAAGATGGTGAAATTCGTTATTTTACGCTTAAACCTGACGATTTTGGCTTGCCAACATTTACCTTAAAAGATATTGAAGGGGGTACACCTGAGCAGAATCGTGATATGTTAATTGCCATTTTACAAGGTCACGGAAAACCAGCACACCAATCAGCAATTGCCGCTAATGTTGCGATGTTAATGAGCTTATTTGGCGAGTCAAATTTAAAACAAAATGCACAACGGGCAATTGAAATGATGCAAAGTGGTAAACCTTATGCATTATTACAACAACTAGCAGCAAGATAATAAGTGGAGAATAACATGGCAATTGCAGCATTAGTAAAAAATGTTGAAATGGCAACAGTATTGAAAAAAATCATTGAAGATAAACAAACATGGTTAACTGAGCAGTTAGCAGTAAAGCCAATTAATACCTTTAAATCAGCGATATTCCCTAGTGATCGCAATTTTTATCAAGCGTTAAATCAACCTAAAACGGTTTTTATTTTAGAGTGTAAAAAAGCGTCGCCATCAAAAGGATTGATTCGGGATGATTTTGATCCAGCCGCTATTGCTAAAGTTTATAAAGATTATGCTTCAGTAATTTCAGTATTAACTGATGAAAAATATTTTCAAGGTAGCTTTGAATTTTTACCCATAGTTCGTAATGAAATCACACAACCCGTGCTTTGTAAGGACTTTATTATTGATGAATATCAGATCTATTTAGCGCGTTATTATCAAGCTGACGCAGTACTATTAATGCTATCTGTATTGACGGATGATGAATATCGTCATCTAAGTAACATTGCTCATAAGCTCAATATGGGGATATTGACAGAAGCTAGTACTGAAAACGAAGTTGAAAGAGCCATCCAACTGGGTGCGAAAGTAATCGGTATTAATAATCGTAACTTAAGGGATTTGACGGTTGATCTAAATCGGGTAAAGGCCTTATCCAAATCAATTCCTAACGATCGCATTATTATTAGTGAATCGGGTATTTATACTCACAATCAGGTTAAAGAACTGAGTCGTTTTGCAGATGGATTCTTAATTGGCAGTGCGTTAATGTCTGAACCAAACTTAACTTTGGCAATTCGTAAGGTGATGTTAGGCGAAAATAAAGTATGCGGTTTAACACGTCCCGAAGATGCTGTTAGTGCTTATCAAGCTGGTGCAGTTTATGGTGGTTTGATTTTTGTCACAAATTCAGCACGTTATATACAGCCAATTAAAGCTCGAACAGTTATTGCAGCAGCGCCACTTAATTGGGTTGGTGTATTTCGAAATGAAGATATTGAAACCGTATGCCAAATAGCAAAACAGTTATCTTTATATGCAGTGCAACTGCATGGAGATGAAGATGCAAACTATATCAAAACATTGTGCCAAGAATTACCCAAAACTTGTCAAATTTGGCAAGCATTAAGTATTGATGGTGCTGTACCTGAACATGCCAATCCATTAGTGTCTCGTTATATCTTTGATCATGGTGCAGGCGGTACAGGAAAAAGCTTTGATTGGTCGCTACTTGATAATCAAGATCTAAATAATGTCATTTTAGCTGGAGGCATTAATCCAGAAAATATTAAATCAGCTTTAGCGACGAATGTGATTGGTGTTGATCTTAATTCAGGGGTTGAAGTTTCACCAGGAGTTAAAGATAAACAGAAAATCCAAGCAGTATTTGAACAAATTTAATTTTTTAATTTAAAAAAGGAATGGTTATGTCTAAATTAAATCCTTACTTTGGCGAATTTGGTGGGCAATATGTCCCGCAAATATTAATGCCAGTACTTGAGCAACTTGAGGATGCCTTCATCTCTGCAATCAACGATCCAAACTTTCAGAAAGAGTTTAATGACCTATTAGTTAATTATGCAGGTAGACCAACCGCACTGACATTATGTAAAAATTTAACTGCAGGAACAAAAACTAAGCTTTATTTAAAACGAGAAGATTTAGTGCATGGTGGTGCGCACAAAACCAACCAAGTATTAGGGCAAGCCTTACTTGCAAAAAGAATGGGAAAAACCGAAATCATTGCCGAAACAGGTGCAGGGCAACATGGTGTTGCATCAGCTTTAGCCTGCGCACTACTTGGCTTAAAATGCCGAATTTATATGGGTGCAAAAGATGTTAAACGCCAAGCACCTAACGTATTTAGAATGCGGTTGATGGGCGCAACAGTCATCCCAGTTGAAACTGGTTCAGCGACTTTAAAAGATGCGTGTAACGAGGCATTACGTGATTGGTCTGGCAGTTATGAAAAAGCGCATTATATGTTAGGTACGGCAGCAGGTCCGCATCCTTTTCCAACTATTGTACGTGAGTTTCAACAGATGATCAGCCGTGAAGCTAAACAACAAATCCTTGAAAAAGAAGGACGTTTGCCTGATGCAGTAATTGCATGTGTTGGTGGTGGTTCAAACGCAATTGGTATGTTTGCTAATTTTATTGATGATAAATCCGTCAAATTAATTGGTGTAGAGCCAGGAGGTCATGGGATTGAAAGTGGCGAACATGGCGCTTCGTTAAAGCATGGTAAGCTTGGCATCTATTTCGGTATGAAATCACCGATGATGCAAACGGAAGAAGGACAAATTGAAGAATCTTATTCAATATCGGCAGGGTTAGATTTTCCATCAGTTGGTCCACAGCATGCGTATTTAGATAGTATTGGTCGTGCTGATTATGTTTCAATTACTGATGATGAAGCGCTTGATGCATTTAAAGCGTTATCACGGCATGAAGGTATTATTCCTGCGTTAGAATCATCACACGCATTAGCTTATGCTATGAAAATGATAAAAGAAAATCCAACTAAAGAACAGCTACTAATAGTTAACCTGTCAGGGCGTGGCGATAAAGATATCTTTACCGTTTATGATATTTTAAAAGCAAAAGGAGAAATAGAATGAGCCGTTATCAAAAACTGTTTGCAACATTAACAGCCGAAAAACGAGGTGCTTTTGTTCCTTTTGTTCCAGTTGGTGATCCAACGCCAGAACTGTCATTTAAAATCATTCACACTTTAATTGAATCTGGCGCTGATGCACTAGAGCTAGGGATCCCATTTTCAGATCCTATGGCCGATGGTCCAACTATTCAAAATGCCAATATTCGGGCATTTAAAGCAGGAATAACAGTTGAAAAGTGTTTTGAAATTTTAACCAATGTCAGAGCGCAATACACCAATATTCCAATAGGATTACTTATTTATGCTAATTTAGTTTTCAAAAATGGTATCGACGACTTTTATGCCAAGTGTGCCAAAGCGGGAGTTGATTCAGTATTGATTGCTGATTTGCCAGCTCAATATGCACAAGAATTTACAGTGGCCGCCGAAAAATACAATATAGCACCGATTTTTATTTGTCCACCAAATGCTGATGATAAAGTCATTCAAAGTATTGCTAAGCAAGGCAAAGGTTATACCTATTTGGTATCACGAGCAGGTGTTACTGGTGCTGAAAATCGAGCTAACAAACCGCTTACCCATCTGATCAAAAAATTAGTTGAGTTTGGCGCTCCACCTGCGTTACAAGGGTTTGGTATTTCAGAACCGAATCAAGTTAGCGAAGCGATTAAATCCGGTGCAGTTGGGGCAATTAGCGGATCGGCAACAGTAAAAATTATTGAGAAAAACCTCGACAATCCTGAACAAATGCTTAACCAATTAGCCAAATTTGTTCAATCAATGAAACAGGCAACTAGCAAGTAATTTATATTACTTTATAGTACTAAATAGTGGGCACAATAATAGGCTTGAGAATGGAATTATTGTGCCAATATAAGTTAAACAATTATGCTTAAGTTAAGTGGTATATATATTAAAATTGACGTGTAGCATATTTTTAATAATTTTAAGGTTACTGATAAAATCAGTGTGATTTGCAGTTGCATTTTATTTAAAATGCCGTATAATTCTCATTCATCTATCGCGGGGTGGAGCAGCTTGGTAGCTCGTCGGGCTCATAACCCGAAGGTCGTTGGTTCAAATCCAGCCCCCGCAACCACTTAAATTTTCATTCATAAACCAATTTATCCTGTTATTGTCTGAAAGTTCGAATAAAGTGGCTTCATTATAGTTAGTTTTTGAATGTAAGCCTCGCATGTCGAGGCTTTTTTTCGTGTAGTGATTTAAGCGTAAGTTTAAAAAGAATGTTGGGCTTTATGCCCTTTTTTATTTTCTGCTGTGGAGGTTTGTTTGGCTAATATAGAACAACAATTAACCGATATTATCCAAGAGCCAGTTAATGCACTTGGTTTTGAATTAGTCGGAGTTGAATATATTCGTGGTCGTTATCCTATACTACGAGTCTATATTGATAGTGAAAATGGTATTACGGTTGATGATTGTGCTGATGCAAGCCGTCAAATCAGTGCGGTGCTTGATGTAGAAGACCCGATCAAAGATGCTTACAATCTTGAAGTTTCATCACCAGGAATGGACAGACCTTTGTTTACGCTTGAGCATTATCAGCGGTTTATTGGTGAAGAAGTTACAGTCAGTCTACGTATACCTGTTGCTAATCGCCGTAAATGGAAAGGACGAATTAAGTCTATCGATAGCCAAATGATTACATTAACTGTAGATGATAAAGATGAAGTATTTGCTTTTAGTAATATTCAAAAAGCGAATATTGTACCTAATTTTAACCTTAAATAGAGTACGGATGTAAAGGATGAATAAAGAAATTTTAGCTGTTGTTGAAGCTGTATCAAACGAAAAAGCACTTACGCGTGATAAAATTTTCGAAGCTTTAGAAACCGCATTAGCAACGGCCACAAAAAAGAAGCATAATGTTGATATTGACGTTGTTGTTAAAATAGATCATAAAACAGGTGATTACGACACTTTCCGCCGTTGGCTTGTTGTTGATGAAGTTACGCAACCAACTAAAGAAATGACATTAGACGCTGCACAATACGAAGACCCATCTGTTAAACTTGGCGATTACGTTGAAGAGCAAATTGAATCCGTTGCTTTTGACCGTATAACCACACAAACAGCAAAACAAGTTATTGTACAAAAGGTACGCGAAGCTGAGCGTGCAATGATCATTGACATGTTTAGAAATCGTATTGGTGATATTGTGACTGGAATTGTCAAAAAAACCAATCGCGATAGCGTGATTCTTGATTTAGGTAACAATGCAGACGCAATGATGTCACGCCATGATATGTTACCGCGTGAAAACTTCCGCATAGGCGATCGTGTCCGTGGTATTTTATATCTTGTAGAACAAAATAATAAACCTGCACAATTATGCATTAGCCGTTCAAACCCTGAAATGATGGAAGAGTTATTCCGTATTGAAGTCCCTGAAATTGGTGAAGAGATGATTGACATCAAAGGCGTGGCTCGTGATCCTGGCTCACGTGCTAAAATCGCAGTTAGTAGTAATGATCGTCGTATTGACCCTGTTGGTGCTTGTGTTGGTATGCGTGGTGCGCGCGTACAAGCAGTATCTAATGAATTTGGTGGAGAACGTATTGACATTGTTTTATGGGACGATAATCCTGCACAATACGTAATTAATGCTATGGCGCCGGCAGATGTTGTTTCAATTGTTGTTGATGAAGACAAACACACCATGGATGTAGCCGTCAATGCTGAAACTTTACCACAAGCCATTGGTCGAAATGGTCAGAATATCCGTTTAGCTTCACAGCTTACTGGCTGGACACTAAATGTGATGAGTAACGAAGATTTACAAGAAAAACATTATGCAGAATCTTTTGCTGCAATCAATAATTTGATGAAACATCTTGATATTGATGAAGGGCTTGCACAGCTATTAGTTGAAGAAGGCTTTACCTCACTTGAGGAACTTGCCTATGTGCCAGTTGACGAATTGCTTGAAATTGAAGAACTTGATGAAGATCTTGTTGAAGCATTAAGAACGCGAGCAAAAGATGCATTAACAACGCTTGCACTAGCAAATAGTGGCGAAAAACAACCAGCTCAAGATTTGCTAAATCTACCTGGTATGACACAAGAGTTAGCTTATCAATTAGTACAACATGACATCATTACTTTGGAAGATTTAGCAGAACAAGGTACTGATGATTTAGCTGAAATTGAAGGTATAACAAACGAACAAGCTGGCGATTTTATTATGGCTGCTCGTAATATTTGTTGGTTTGCAGATGAATAATTGAGGAAAAGTAATACATGACCAAAGTATCAATAGAAACACTGGCTCAAGAAATCAATACACCAGTGCAAACACTTTTGCAACAGTTTGCTGATGCAGGTATGAAGAAATCTGCAACAGACACTGTCACACAAAAGGAGAAAGAAGCTTTGCTTGCTCATTTAAAACCTCAGCAAGGTCCAACAAAGTTAACATTGCAACGTAAGACGCACTCAACCTTAAATGTGTCGAGCGGTGGTGGCAAAAGCAAAGAAATAAAAGTAGAAGTTCGTAAAAAACGAACTTTTGTTAAACGCGATCCAGCTGAAATTGCGGCGGAGCAAGAAAAAGCACGCTTAGAAGCTGAACAAAAAGCTCGCCAAGAAGCAGAATTAAAAGCGAAACAAGAAGCCGAATTAAAAGCGCGTAAAGAAGCGGAAGAAAAAGAAAAGAAAGCTGAAGAAGAAGCGAAAAAGCGTGCTCAAGAGGAAAAAGCGAAAGCGGCACAAGAGCGAGCAGTTGATCCAAAAGTAAAAAAAGCGCAAGAAGAAAAAGCACGATTAGAAGCTGAAGCGAATGAAATTAAACGTAAAGCGGAAGAAGAAAATCGTCGAAAATTAGAGGAAGATGCTAAGCGTATGGCTGAAGAAGCTCGTAAGCTAGCAGAACAATATAATGAAGTTGATGATAGTGATCATACAGAAGATGAAGATTATCATGTGACAACCTCTAAATACGCTAGAGCAGCAGAAGATGAAACTGATCGTGAAGTTGAAAGCGCTCGTGGACGTGGTCGAAATACTAAACAAACTAAACAGAAAAAAGGCAACAAGCTATCAGAAGGCAAAGCGGAACGTGAAGAAGCTCGAGCAGTGACTCGTGGCGGCCATAATAAAAAGAAAGGTAAAAGCACGTTGCAACAAAGTTTTACTAAACCTGTCCAAGCGGTTAATCGTGATGTTGTTATTGGTGAAACCATTACCGTTGCTGAATTAGCGAATAAAATGGCAGTAAAAGGTTCCGAAGTGATCAAAACTATGATGAAAATGGGGGCAATGGCAACTATTAATCAAGTTATCGATCAAGAAACAGCACAATTAGTGGCTGAAGAAATGGGACATAAAGTAGTACTTCGTCGTGAAAATGAGCTCGAAGAATCTCTTATGAGCGATCGTGATACAGGTGCAGAAAAAGTTTCTCGTGCACCTGTAGTTACCATTATGGGACACGTTGACCATGGTAAAACCTCTTTACTTGACTATATTCGTAAAGCAAAAGTGGCTTCAGGCGAAGCTGGTGGAATTACACAACATATCGGTGCTTATCATGTTAAAACTCCAAATGGAGAAATAACTTTCTTAGATACTCCAGGTCATGCGGCGTTTACCTCTATGCGTGCGCGTGGTGCTAAAGCAACGGATATTGTAGTACTTGTTGTTGCTGCTGATGATGGTGTAATGCCTCAAACTATAGAAGCAATCCAACATGCTAAAGCGGCAAATGTACCAATTGTTGTTGCTGTTAACAAAATTGATAAACCTGAAGCTGATCCAGAGCGTGTAAAAGGCGAACTTGCACAATATGGCGTGATGTCAGAAGATTGGGGTGGTGATACTCAGTTTGTTCATGTGTCTGCTAAAGCAGGTACTGGTATTGATCAACTACTTGAAGCCATCTTACTACAAGCTGAAGTGCTTGAATTAACCGCGTACGAAACAGGTATGGCAAGCGGGGTTGTGATTGAATCATTCCTTGATAAGGGTCGTGGTTCAGTTGCAACAGTACTTGTTCAATCAGGTACATTGCATAAAGGTGATATCGTACTTTGTGGATTTGAATACGGTCGTATCCGAGCGATGCGTAATGAACTAGGTAAAGAAGTGACTGAAGCTGGTCCATCAATACCAGTTGAAATTCTTGGCTTGTCTGGAGTACCATCAGCTGGTGACGAAGCTACTGTTGTACGCGATGAAAAGAAAGCTCGTGAAGTTGCGCTTTATCGACAAGGTAAATTCCGTGATGTAAAACTTGCTCGTCAACAAAAGGCGAAGCTTGAAAACATGTTTACCAACATGACAGAAGGCGATGTTTCTGAACTCAATATTGTTCTAAAAGCAGATGTTCAAGGTTCTGCTGAGGCGATTTCTGATTCATTACTTAAACTATCAACAGATGAAGTTAAAGTTAAAATTATTGGATCAGGTGTGGGTGGTATAACCGAAACTGACGCATCACTGGCTGCTGCATCAAATGCGATCATTTTAGGCTTTAACGTTCGTGCCGATGCTTCAGCACGTAAAGTGATTGAATCAGAAAATTTAGATCTACGTTATTACTCTGTTATTTATGATCTAATTGACGAAGTTAAACAAGCCATGAGCGGTATGCTTGCACCAGAATACAAACAAGAAATTATTGGTCTTGCTCAAGTGCGTGATGTGTTTAAATCACCTAAATTTGGTGCAATTGCAGGTTGTATGGTAACCGAAGGTGTTGTTAAACGTCACAACCCAATTCGTGTATTGCGTGATAACGTTGTTATCTATGAAGGCGAACTTGAATCATTACGTCGCTTTAAAGATGATGTTAACGAAGTACGTAATGGAACCGAATGTGGTATTGGTGTGCGTAACTACAACGATGTTCGTGTTGGCGACACGATTGAAGTTTTTGAAACTATCGAAATCAAACGTACGATCTAATTACAACGTATTTGATGTTATAAGCAAGGTATAGTCCTTGCTTATTCATTTATAAGGAAAATAGATATGGCAAAAGCATTTAATCGTTCATCTCGAGTTGGACATGAATTACAAAAAGAAATTGCAATTATCTTACAACGAGAAATCAAAGACCCTCGTCTTGGTATGGTAACTGTTTCAGGCGTTGATATCTCGCGTGATCTTTCGTATGCCAAAGTTTTTGTGACTTTTTTGAATGACGATGATCCACAAGTTATTGAACAAGGATTAACGGTACTTAATGATGCTAAAGGTTACATTCGAACCTTAATTGGCAAAGCGATGCGTTTGCGAATCATTCCAGAGATAAAATTCTTTTACGATGAGTCGCTTGTTAAAGGTATGCAAATGTCGAGTTTGGTGGCGGATGTTATCAAACAAGATAATGAGCGTCATAAAGATTAATATTAAAAAATAGTCCTGAACTCTGTCAAAAAGTTTCAGGTAACTATGTGTTTCAGTATAAAAATGATGAATATAAAAAAAACTCGCCGTGATCTTCACGGCGTTTTATTACTAGACAAACCACAAAGCATGACATCAAATGATGCGTTGCAAAAAGTAAAATGGTTATTTAATGCTAAAAAGGCAGGGCATACGGGAGCTCTTGATCCACTAGCGACAGGGATGCTTCCTATCTGTTTTGGTGAAGCAACCAAATTTTCACAATATTTATTGGATTCAGATAAGCGTTATCGTGTGATCGCCAAACTAGGAGAACGAACCGACACATCTGATGCTGATGGTCAAATTATATGTACCAAACCTGTTAAAGTGACTGGATCACAAATCAACCAAGCTTTAACTCATTTTCGCGGTAATATTTTACAAGTGCCAACTATGTTTTCGGCATTAAAATATCAAGGAAAACCGCTTTACCAATATGCTCGCCAAGGTATTGTGGTTGAACGTGAAGCTAGACCAATTACCGTTTACGAAAATCAATTTATCCAATTTGATGCCATAAAAAACGAATTAACGTTAGAAATACACTGCTCAAAAGGCACCTACATCCGAACCATTATTGATGATTTAGGGGAATTATTGGGTTGCGGAGCACACGTTATTTATTTAAGGCGTTTACAAGTTTCCAATTACCCGATTGAAAACATGGTCACCTTAGAACAGCTACAAAATATCGAACTTAAAGATGATCTACTAATGCCCGTTGACAGCCCATTGCAAGATCGCCCAAAAGTTACCCTTAGCGATACGCAAGGTAAAGACATATTATTAGGACGAACCATTGAACTTGAAAGCTCCACGCAAGTTGAAACCTTAGTGCGAATTTATCAAGGCAAGCAATTTATTGGCGCTGGTATAATGCAAAATAACAAATTATCGTCAAAGCGTTTAATATCAACATCCTAATTCTTTTAAAAAGTTAAATTTTTCCTAAATTACTTGATATTAAAAAGATCTATATTTGTTGATATCTAGGACTTAATCCTGAAATAGCAAAAAAATTATTTGGCACTGGCATTACATTTATGCCAGTAGTTGTCTCAAAATTACTTTCTTAAAAGATCAAAAATAAAAAAGAATGTTTAATCAATATTCAACATTTATCAGCTTGTCTTGCTCGGTTTAAATCGACTACAAAAACAAGATCTTCAAGCTAGTAGTTTTTAACGACTCGTTGAGATATGAAACGGTATAAACTCCTGAATCTTTTTTACAAGATAATAAGGCATACTAAAGCAATAAATGGGCACATAGTGTAGCCGATCCATGACTATATACTAGGTTCAGAAAATATCTGCCTAAGCCCTATTTTAAAAAAATTAAAGTGAGTATTTCCGTTAAAGGGCTTTTCCATAAATATGGCATGGGTAATTTGACTTTTATAAATGACGATAAAATATAGCGAAAAAATATTTATGCTAAGTTTTTTGTAATGTTTCAATCGTATTCAAGACATTACAATAAATTAACAAAATACTAGCTCTTTAGTGTTTAACCAGCTATAATTTCGACGCATTATTTAGTATAATACAGCTTATTAAATAAGCAAATAATCATAAAAACACAAATAAAACAACAAATTACTTGACAGGTAGAATGTTATGCGCTATCATAATAGGCACCAGGCACCAGGCACCAGCACTGGCAACCCTACGCCTTAAATCTTTTTCAATTTCACAGTAGTCAAAAACAGATTCGATTCTTATTTTTATCACCAAATCTATCGAAATCGATAAAGTTGTTGGCAAGGATATCTTTGATTTCTAGATTGCTATCCAAGTCACCGCTGATTTTTGCTCCATTGCTTTTATTGCCTTATTCGCTGAGCTCGCAGGCGTTATCGGCAAAGACATCACAGGTCATTCACGGCTCTGCACCATATTTAAGTATTGATGGTGTAACTAAAGTTGCTAGTATGGAAGATTTATTGGGTATAAGACTACCAAATATTAGTTATATTCCTCAGGGAGCAAATAGTGCACTTTATCCCAATGCAGTAATAGATCAATCTAACGTAGATGCACCAATTGAAATGCCAAATATAACAGATACATTTGCTGATATACAAGCAATAGTACCATTGGTAAATTACCCAAGAATTCAATTAAGCGAATTAATGGATTCACCTTATAATTATGGTCGAGACGATGATGGCGATGATAATATAAATGCAACAGGAAATTTAACCATAAAATGGCAAGATAAAAATGGTACAGATATTACAGGAGAAGTTAAAGCAAATCCGAATAGACGGCTAAATCTTTGTGATGGGCCTTATAAACTTACCTTAACAGCAACTGCAAGCACCTTATCGACGCAGTATGGTGTTCCCAATAGTAGCAATTTTACGGGTAATGAGCATAGTTACTATATTAATGCCAATATGAATAGGCCAGTTGCTTGCTATGCGCAACCAAATTTAGCTTACGATGACCATGCTTTTGGTACTACCATTTGGGATATGGATGGTCCAAATTGGGTTTCGTTAAAAGGGTTTAAAGTCACAAATAATAGCAATATAGCAGAAAACTTTCCGACGACAGGATCTGATAGGTTATATTTCTATTTATTATTGGGAGGAATCTCTCCTGAACAAGTTATAGCTGCAAATGGTACAACGGTGAGTGCGGTTAGCGGTAGTGGTGTATCATTATCGTTAAGCAAAGAGAATACACAACATTGGGCTATTGACATTGATAGGATATGTAGGACTTGTATTAGAGATGGTAACCTTTATCCTGGTGGCGAACAAGCACTAAAGATTATATTAAAAGGCCCTTCCATAAATTCAAGTAATAAGGCTTTTTCCCCTTCGTTATTTAAGCTTTACTCTGATGTAAATCATACAAAATTACTGTATAGCTTTAAGATAGAACGTTGGTATATCTCTCAACCAGGAATCACAGTAAGATATGGATATGCGGATGCTCAAAACTTTTGTCGTAATTTAGGTAATGGTTATCGAATTCCCGATATAAATGACTATACCAATGGGAATGGAGCTGGTTGGACAGAAGGTTTACCTGGAAGAAGTATTAATAACTGTCAACGAAAAGTCAGTTATAAAGATATTAGCGGTAAATGGGTTGGCGGACTATTTAACGAGTGGGGTTTTACTGCCAATACTATGAATAATTTCTATGAAGGTAGTGATTGGAATCTCAGTATTGGTAACAACTGGGCTAATGATACAGGATATTGGGCTAATTCATATAATGGCAGTCTATATGGTGTTTATTCAGCCGATGGGGGGATTTTTCTGCAGAGTACAGCTAATAGTCACTTTATGGCTTGTGTTACCCCTTAATTCTATATGTGCTTTTCTTGTTAAAGGCGATATTGCCTTACTGCAATGATTAGAACGCACCTATCTGTAGACCTTTAATATGAAGTCTAGATCGAATTTGCGCTTTTGTTTTTAAACAGCAAAAGCGCTTTTTTCTCAAAATTAGTTGAAAAAATATTGTTTTTATTATGTTTTTTAAGAAACCTTTTCTTTCAAAACATCTTACCTTTACAACAACCGCTTAATAATCCTATCCACTTTAATGCGGCTCAGTCGCTTTATCAACTTATGAACTTGACTTGGATAAAATTGACTCGCTTGGATTTGTTGAAAATGTGTGATCAATGTGGTTTTTTGACGAATAGTGTCAAGTTCTTGGTTAAATTTATGGCTTAATTCTTGCTTTGGATCATGTATTAATATGCCATTTTCCAGATCAAGTCGCCAAGCGCGTGGATTTAGGTTGTTGCCTGTTATAAGTACCCAAGTATTGTCCACCCAGATACCTTTAAGATGATAGGTTTGCTCTCCATCCTTCCACAGACGTATGATAAGTTGCTCTTTGTCAATAAAAGATTGTAGGCGCTCAATAAAGCTTCTTAAATTGATTTCGTATAAGTAGGGTAATCCACCTGATATGTTAAAAGGTTGGTCTGGTGGAATATAAAAATCATTTGCTTCTTTATCACCAATAATCAGTTCAACTTGGCGACCTTTACGAAGCAAGCGAATGATATCGCGAACTAGGATGTTAGGCAAATTAAAGTACGGCGTGCAAAATATGATTTTTTGTTCGGTTACGTTGATTAAATGATGGATGATTTTGTTGAGCGAGTTATTGCGACCAAGCCCCATTATTGGTGCAACCGATAAGGTGTTGTTGTCGGTATTGCTGTTATATTGGTAGCTGGTATTCATTAAGTGTTGGCGTAGCTCTTTAATTTCAGACTTAATTTGTTTGCGGGTTTTATGGGTGCCAGTATTAAGTAGTTGCAACGCTTGATATGGTAAAAAGTGGTCGTGAATAAACTGCACCATGCTGTCTGCTAATAGTGGGTTAGTAATAAAGTGATAACGGTCGTAACGGTATTTTTCACGCTTGTGTAGGTATACGTTATTAATGCTAGCTCCACTGTAAATGACAGTATTATCAATAATAAAACCTTTTAAATGCAGTACGCCTAGTACTTCACGACGATTGACAGGTACACCATAAATAGGAATGTCAATATCTGGATATTGCTGTTTTAGTTGGTAATAATAATTTGCGTTGGCATGGGCTTTGTCTTCGCCAATTCTTCCGCGCTGTGCACGGTGCCAGTCAACAAATATTTTGATATCTAAATTAGGGCGTTGCCGTTTGATTTGGTACAGTTCATTAAGAATTTCTTGACCTGCCTCATCTTGCTCTAGATAGAGCGCAACTATATAAATTCGGTGCTGAGCTCTTTTTATACTTTCAATTAAAGCCAGTCGATATGCTTTTGGGGTATAGCAGATATGATATTGCTTGGCATCTTGCTGAATTTTACCTAATTCGTCAAGATGCTTTTGGTGATTGTATTTTATAAATGGTATTCGCATGATTTTTTGTCATTATAACTGTCAAGTTACTTTAGAAACTTGTTTTCTAATATAAGCTAAGTCAGTAAAAATAACACTCCTTTTAATTTGTATGCATTTTAGCTCAGTTGCTTTAAGTTATGTAGCGTATTTAGCAACTTGTTTATGCGCTTATGCTTCTTACTGGGTGATAATAAATTGTTTAAGATTGTTCATCAACCCAAGTTTGAATTATTTTGTAAGTTAAAGCTAGTACGACAGGACCAATAAATAATCCCATTATGCCAAAGCCAAGTAAGCCACCAATCACACCAAATAATATAAGTAAAAACGGTAAATTGGCACCTTTTTTTATTAAGTAAGCTCGCATTACGCTATCTAAGGTGGTTAAGATAATTGCCACAACAATTAATACGATACCAGCTATGGTGTTGCCCGCCCAAAATTGCCAAAAAATGCACCCAAGCATTACAATCACGGGACCAATTTGTGCGACACAACAAATAAATAAAATTAGAGTGAGTATACCTGGTAACGGCATGTCGGTTAATATAAAACTTAATCCACCAATTAAGGCTAAGGTAATGGCAGTAACCACAACACCAAGAGCTACAGCTCGAATGGATTGTCCTGCTAATGTGACAGTGATTTCGCCATATTGTTTTGATAATCGGTTGGCTAGTAGGTAAACGTATTTGGTGATACTTTCGCCTTTTAAAAATAGTAATAGACTAAAAATAATCATTACACCAGCATGAAAGATAAATAGTCCAATATTGGTGGCTTGCTCAAGTAGCCAACCTATCATGGTGCCAATATAAGGTTGTATGCTTGAAACTAAATCAGAGCCATCAGTTTGTATTAAGTTTAACCATTTTTGGTGTAGTTCAGAGCCGAAGGCTGGTACGCTTTCAAGCCAGTCAAGTGTTGGTAGTTTTTGGTGAGATAGCGTTTTTGCCCATTCAATAAGATGGTGACCGTTTTGTGCTACCGAGCTAATAATTAATATGAAAGGTATAATACAAACAAAGGCTAATATTAGTGCCATTACTAGTAGTGATAGCCAGCGTTTGTTAAATAATTTTCGTTGTATTTTTATCATTAAAGGCCAAGTGGCAATTACGACCATCACCGCCCAGAAGAAACCGAATAAAAAAACTTCAACAACACGATAGGTAATAATGATTAGTAAACCAATTATTAACAGGTTTAAAATCAATTTAAGTAAATCGGTAGTATTTTTTTCTGCTGGCATTTTTACACCAATTTTATTAATCTAGATGGTGTTATTATACGCATTATCACTGAAAATTAATACGATGGTGTTTATGATTAATTAGTTAAAGGAGATAAAAATGAAAAAATTATTGTTATTAACATTATTAGGTGTAGCATTAACAGCATGCGCAAATTCACAAAAAACGCAACCTGTTGCACAAAGTGTCAATGATATAGCGCCATTCCCTGCAGCTCAAGTTGGCTATACTCGTTATGCTATTCATTTACCAACTATTGCTAATGAAAACAATGCGAAAGTTGAGGTGATCATTGGTAAAGAAATGAATGTTGATTGTAATTTGCAAAATTTAGGTGGTGTAGTTAAGCAAGAAGAGCTTAAAGGTTGGGGATACTCTTATTACGTAGTTGAAAAGACTGTTGGTAACATTTCAACATTAATGGCTTGCCCTGAAGGTACTAATAAAAATCAATTTGTGACAATCAACCATAATTTAGGTTTGTTTAGCTATAACAGCCAATTACCGTTAGTCTTTTATGTTCCGAACGATTTGCAAGTTAAATATCGTGTGTGGCAACCAAATGCTAAAATTATGCAAGCAAGTGCTGAATAATTTTGTTATCTAATTGTTAATTGGTTGTTCCTTACTCCTTGGGTGGTTAAAATACAACCACTCAATCCTTAAACTTTCAATATTTGATTTTTTAAGTGGACATCTTTAAAAAAAAAGGTATTTTATCCCTCGTAATGCAAGGTTAGCTCTACTAGTTCATTTATGTTATTAATGACTTGTGATTGCCTGATTACCTCGGTTTCGCTAGATGGTTGTTACTTTGATAATTTTTATTATTGTTAACAATGTCGATAGTAAAATTTGGGGGTCCGTTGTGTCTTTGCAATGGGCTTGTGTCTAACATGTAATATCCCTACAACTAGAGGAGAAGTGGTGAGCATGTTTACTCAACGTAAAACAATTCTTTCAATCGTGGCTGGTGTTTCACTAGCGTTATCTCAATCTGCTATAGCTAAAGATCGTGTCGTACATTTTTACAATTGGGCAGGGCAAATTGGTTCTAATACGATTTCGGATTTTGAAAAATCGACTGGTATTAAACTAGTTTATGATGTTTATGATTCTAACGAAGCTCTTGAAGGTAAATTAATGGCAGGTCATTCTGGCTTTGATGTGGTTTCGCCTTCAGATAGCTTTTTAGCTAGACAAATTAAATCTGATATCTATCTTCCATTAGATAAGAATAAATTGCCTAATTGGAAAAACTTAGATCCTAATCTAATGAAATTAATGGCAACACATGATCCTGATAATAAATATGCTATCCCTTATGTATGGATGACAACAGGTATCGGTTATAACATTGATAAAGTTAAAGAGCGTCTAGGTGATAATGCACCAGTTGATAGCTGGGATTTAGTGTTTAAACCAGAAAATATGGAAAAACTAAAAGATTGTGGTGTGGCATTTTTGGATGCGCCTACCGAAATTTTTGCTAGTGCTCTTCAATATTTAGGTAAAGATCCAAATAGTACAGATGCCAAGGATTATACTGGTGCTGCCTATGAGCTGTTAGAAAAAGTTCGTCCAAATATTCGTTACTTCCACTCTTCACAATATATTACCGATCTAGCTAATGGCGATATTTGTGTGATTTTGGGTTGGTCTGGCGATATTTTACAATCACGAGATAGAGCTAACGAAGCAAATAACGGTGTGCATGTTGGTTATCAAATACCAAAAGAAGGTGCTTTAGTCTTTTTTGATACCTTTGCTATTCCAAAAGATTCAGCAAACCCAGATGAAGCTCATGAGTTTTTAAATTTTGTTATGAAACCAGAAATTGCAGCGCAAGTTACTAACGATGTTAACTTTGCTAGCGCTAATCAGGTTGCTAATGAAAATTTTGTAAAACCAGAAGTGAAAAATGATCCAGCAGTTTATCCAAAACCAGAAGTGATGGAAAAACTATTCACTTTAAAAGTTAAAGATCCAAAACTTGAGCGTATAATTACCCGCACGTGGACTAAGCTCAAAACTGGTAAATAATCGATATTTTGTATATCGAATCTTAACTAATAATCCAAGACGGAGAGGCTGTGAGTCTTTCCGTCTCGTTTTTTTTGGCTTGTTGTTATGAGGAAAAAAGAGTGAACGATAAAACAACAAATCAGGTACAGCCTAA
This sequence comes from Gilliamella sp. BG3, assembly GCF_046635605.1. Lineage (NCBI taxonomy): Bacteria > Pseudomonadati > Pseudomonadota > Gammaproteobacteria > Orbales > Orbaceae > Gilliamella > Gilliamella sp. BG3. The sequence goes on along the minus strand of NZ_JBIDFE010000001.1, from coordinate 38,068 downwards.
AAAAAAGATGATAACTCCTTTATTGGAGATCAAAAATTTAACAAAAGTTTTTAATGATGATTATTATGCCGTTGATGATGTAAATTTGACTATATATAAAGGTGAAATTTTTGCATTATTAGGTGCATCTGGAAGCGGTAAATCAACACTATTGCGTATGCTAGCTGGTTTTGAGCAACCGACTTCGGGGCAAATCATTTTAGATGGAAAAGATTTATCACAGGTTCCGCCTTATAATCGTCCTATTAATATGATGTTCCAATCGTATGCTTTATTTCCTCACATGACGGTTGAACAAAATATTGCCTTTGGCTTAAAACAAGATAAATTAAGCAATAGCGAAATTAAACATCGCGTTGAAGAGATGTTAGCACTTGTACATATGGAGCAATTTGGTAAACGTAAACCACACCAATTATCAGGTGGTCAGCGCCAACGTGTAGCTTTAACAAGAAGCTTAGCCAAACGACCAAAATTATTGTTACTTGATGAGCCAATGGGTGCACTTGATAAACAACTTCGAGATCGAATGCAACTTGAAGTGGTGAGCATTTTAGAACAAGTGGGTGCAACTTGCGTTATGGTTACCCATGATCAAGAAGAAGCTATGACTATGGCTGGTCGTATTGCTATTATGAATAAAGGTCAATTTGTGCAAATTGGTGAGCCAGAAGAAATTTATGAACATCCAAATAGCCGTTATAGCGCTGAGTTTATCGGTTCGGTTAATATCTTTGACGGTATCTTGCAAGATACGTTAGAAGATGGTTTGATTTTGAGTTGTCCTACTATTAAACATCCATTTAAAGTGGATTATGATTCTCCAGCGGTGGAAGGTGTGCCGATTAAAGTTGCTCTTCGCCCAGAAAAAATTCAATTATGTGAACAATTACCTGAAGATGGCTATAACTGTGCTACAGGTGAAGTTGTTGAAATCGCTTATCTTGGGGATTTATCGATTTATCATGTCAAATTGCCAAGTGGGCAAATTATTATTGCACAATTGCAAAATGAGCATCGTTATCGTAAAGGAATGCCAACTTGGGGTGATATAGTTAACTTAAGTTGGGAAGTTGACAGTTGTGTTGTGCTTACTGAATAAACAAAAGAGGATATCATAATGCGATCCATTGTACTGGGATTGTTGTTAAATGCATTTGTGTTGCTCAATGTTTATTGGCGTTTTGTAACAACAGGTGCATTTGACAATTTATTTTTAGATGCGCTATTTACCGCAATGACATTGAGCTTTTTATTGTCATGCTTTGGTTGTTTTTTAGCGCATTATAGGCCGTCTAAATTTGCTTATCGGCTTATTATTGCTGGCAGTATTTTATTTATTCCAGCAGGGCTAGTTGTAATTTTTTATACATATAAAAAATTGCGTCAACAACGAGATGATTCGGATTTAATGACTCTTTATGGACGGTTAACCGTAATTGCGATCCCTTATTTATGGATGCTATTACTGTTTTTGTTACCATTTTTAATTGTATTTAGGATCAGTTTTTCTGAAATTGCTTTAGCTGTACCACCTTATACTGATTTGTTAAGTTATGACGATGGTTTACTTAATATTACGTTAAATTTTGGCAATTATTTAAATCTAATTAGCGATACGATTTATATTGATTCGTATTTGCAATCACTTAAGATTGCTGCGATTTCAACCGTGCTTTGTATTTTAATTGGTTATCCATTGGCTTGGGCTATTTCTCAATGCAAACAGTCAACCCGTAATATTTTATTGTTGTTAATCATTTTACCTTCATGGACATCGTTTTTAATTCGTGTTTATGCGTGGATTGGCATTTTGAATCCTAATGGTTTATTAAATCATTTTTTAATGTGGTTAGGGGTTATTGATCAGCCTTTGATTATTATGAAAACCTACTTTGCTGTATATATTGGTATTGTTTATTCTTATTTACCATTTGTGGTATTGCCAATTTATACGTCGTTAAGTAAGGTCGATTCAACGTTAATCGAAGCAGCATTAGACTTAGGTTGTAAACCGATAAAGACATTTTTTAAGATCATTGTACCTTTAACCAAAAATGGGGTGATTGCTGGGGGGATGTTGGTGTTTATTCCTGCTGTAGGTGAGTATGTGATCCCTGAATTATTAGGCCCTTCAGAAGGGATTATGATTGGTACACAGCTTTGGACTGAGTTCTTTAATAATCATGACTGGCCAGCTGCCTCGGCTGTAGCTAGTGTGATGTTGATGATATTGATTGTGCCTATTTATTATTTCAATAAATTCCAAAATCGACAAATGGGAGGTAAATAGATGAACAATTTGCCCGTTATTATGCGATCGGCTTTGATTGTTTTTATCTCGTCATTGCTTGGTGCGATTTTATTGAGTATTTTAATTTCATCATCGGGATTATCGCTTTTGGGTGAATGGAGCTTTTACTATAGCTGTTTTGTTTTTAGTTTCATTATTACCGTTTTAGTTACCATTGCATTGCTATTCCGGTGTTTGAAAGGACTTATCTTTTTGGTGGTATTTTCGTTTTTATATATCCCAATGATTATTTTGATTGTTTATTCGTTTAATAGTTCGCGTTTGGTGACAGTTTGGGCGGATTTTTCGGTCAAATGGTATTTTGAGTTAATTAATAACGAAACATTACTTAAAGCTGTTGGGCTAAGTTTGTCTATTGCTGCAGGTGCTGCAACTTTTGCTGTTGTGCTTGGTACATTAGCGGCTTATGCTATCATTCGTTTTAGAGGATTCCGAGGCTCTAATTTATTTTCGTTTATGACTACAGCACCGCTGGTTATGCCAGATGTTATTACTGGTTTGGCTTTGCTGTTGTTATTTGTGGGAATGGGACAGGTACTTGGTTGGCCAAAAGACCGTGGCGCTATAACTATTTGGATGGCTCATGCTACATTTTGTACAGCTTATGTGACTGTGGTAATTAGTGCTAGGTTGCGTGAATTAGATAAGTCAATTGAAGAAGCTGCATTAGATCTTGGTGCAAATCCTTTAAAGGTATTTTTTATCATTACATTACCAATGATCGCACCAGCATTAGTGTCAGGTTGGCTTTTAGCATTTACATTGTCACTTGATGATGTGGTTATTGCTAACTTTGTGACTGGACCAGGTGCTATGACGTTACCTAAATTGATATTTTCAAAAGTACGTTTAGGGGTTGATCCTCAGGTTAATGCTTTAGCAACAATTATATTGCTAATTGTTGGTATTATTGGCTTTATTTCGTGGCTATGGATGCGTAAAGCCGAACGGCGTCGCATAAGTGAAACTCGTAGGCATTAATTAAACTCTGCTCTTTCTATTATTGCCGCTGTTTGCGGCAATATTTCATTTTAAAACTCCGTGTCTTTTTTATCATTTTGTATTATAGTGTGATTCGTCAATTTTTTGGCAAAATTCTCAGGGCGGGGTGTAAGTCCCCACCGGTGGTATAGCCCACGAGCGCTTAATTTATTTTGTTAACTGTGGTAGTTGTTTTATTGCTCAGTTAGATTTTGATAGATTAAGGACAAGCAGATTTGGTGAAATTCCAAAGCCGACAGTAAAAGTCTGGATAAAAGAGAGTTGCTTATCTTTCCAATATTTGCTGAAAGGCAAAGTCATGCTGGTCAAGCACTGCCCTGATTCTGGTATTTTATTTATACTTAATTAATTAGATAGCAAATAGCCATTTGATTTTAATTAGATAAATAATGAAATAAATGAGTTAATAAAAATATAGGTATTTACCATGAATCAGTTTAATTTAAATGAATTTGGAACGCCCATTGAACGTGTTAAAAAAGCAATTGCTTCTATTAAAGCCGGTCAAGGTGTACTAGTTTTAGATGATGAAGATCGCGAAAATGAAGGTGATATTATTTGGGCTGCCGAGTCTATTACCAGTGAACAAATGGCTCTAACTATTCGTTACGGCAGTGGTATTGTTTGTTTATGTTTGCCTAAAAAACGCTGTGATGAGTTAAATTTGCCTATGATGGTAGAAAATAATACTAGTAAAAATAATACAGCATTTACCATCTCAATTGAAGCGGCTAATGGAGTTACAACAGGTGTATCAGCCGCTGATCGCGTTACGACTATTAAGGCTGCTGTGAATGATAACGCCAAACCAAGTGATCTTAATCATCCAGGGCATGTGTTTCCTTTAGTTGCTAAAGAAGGTGGTGTATTAATTCGCCGAGGTCATACTGAAGCATCTATTGATTTAGTGACATTAGCGGGTTTAAAGCCTGCCGCAGTACTGTGTGAGTTAACCAACGACGATGGGACTATGGCAAGAGCGCCAGAGGTTGTTAAATTTGCTAATGAGTATCATATGCCAGTTGTGACGATCGAAGATATTGTTGAATATCGTAACTATTTGGCATTGAAGTGAAAATCCTAACTTAAAAATGTTAAGTGCTTATCAACAGTATTATACAAGTTAGGGAAAGATCTTTTGTTTGTGATTTAAATCATCTTCCGCCGAAGTAAGGTATCGGCGGAATAGGGTGGAAATTAGCCAAGTACTTTTAATGCACAAGCTTTGGTTATTTTGACTCCATTTTCTAATGCTAAAGTGTCAAACTTCATTTCAGGATGATGTAATCCTGGTGTTAGATCAGCTCCTAATCCCCAAAAACCAGCTTTGACATTACGTTCACAAGGATAATTGAAAAAGTCTTCTCCACCTGGGGTGAAAATAGGTTCTTTTAACCCCTCTTTGCCAAGTACATCGACAATGGCTTCGGCAATAATTTTTGTGACATCATTATCAATTTCCGCGGCTGGAATTTCTTTAGTGACATTGATATCCACTTTCGCACCGATAGATTCAACACTGAGTTTTATCGCATTTAACGTTTTGGCTTTTAGTTCATCCATGGCTGGGTTAGTTGGCGCTCTTAGATCCCAGCATACATATGCTTCGGATGGAATAGCATTGGTGACTCCAGCATCGCAAATGCAACGTGTGGCTTTAACACTATAGTTTAAGTTAGGTGCAAGGTGAATGGTGTTAACTGCTTGAATGGCCAGTGTTGCTGCATCAAGGGCATTAACGCCTAAATGAGGTCGAGCACCATGTGCTGGGATACCATGAATATTTACTTCAACTGTGGTGGATGCTGAATAGTACATTGCCGCTGCAGCAAAGCCTTTTGGACATTCATCTTTTGGACGTAAATGTAAACCGATAATCATATCAACATCATCAATAGCTCCTCCTTCAATCATAGCTAAAGCACCTGTTCCAAGTTCTTCGGCAGGTTGGAAGATGAGTTTCAATCGGCCTTTTTTGATGTTACCTTCTTTTATTAACTCTTGTGCCGAGCTTAATAATATTGATGAATGGCCATCATGACCGCAGGTATGTCTTGCGCAAGGTTCGCCGTTAATAATATGTCCTAGAGCATCCATATCTGCCCGTAAAGCGAGTACAGGGCCAGTTTTGCCGCTATCGTATTGCGCAACAATTCCTGTTGTGTTATTGATGTTGCGAGTTACTTTATAGCCTGCTTGTTCAAGTTGCTGTGCGATATATGCCGATGTTTTGTGTTCTTCAAATCCCAACTCTGGAATTTGGTGTAAATACTGATAATGTTCTAAAACATTAGACATGTTTATCTCCTTTATTAAACAAAAAATCGCATAATAATCATTGAAACTAATGCATTAAAAATACTGGTTAACATGAGTAATGGCCAGTATTTTTTTGGTACATCGGCAACGCCTAATAATCGTCCCATATATTGTAATTGTGAGCCCATTAAGAAAATAGCTGGGGCTAATATGGTTATTGCTGTTGGATTGATTGTTCCTGCGGTAAATAAGTTAACTGCAACGCCTGTACCTGCTGATGCTGATAACCATGCAGTTAGTAATACGGTAATTGCTTCGCCAGGTAGGCCAAAAATCTCCATTACTGGAGCACAATAAGTTCCTATTAATTGCATTATACCTAAACGTTTTAGTATTTCGGTGATTACAAATGCCATTAAAATATTGGGCATTAAATTATTAATAGCAATGTTGAATCCTTTGCGAGCACCGATTACAAAAATATCTAAAGGGTTATTAGTTTGTTTTTGTGAATTACTCATTGATAAAATCCTTTTTATAAATTGTATTTAATATTAAGCGAACCATTACTGAGCCTACAAATTTAAGCACTAACATGATGACAAGAGGAATAAAAATAGCTACAGTCATTGAGGCAAATAATGCCGAACCAATCGAGAAGTAGTTATTAATTAAACCCGCACCAGAATATTGCCAAGCACTAATAATGATTAGGTCTTTTTTAGTAATTTGCTTTTCGTCATATAACTCTTTAGTTAATACTGCACCAGCATCAGTGCTTTGTAGGTCGGTAATTAATGCAAGTCCAGTTTTACCTGGTACACCTAAAATTGGTTTTAATAATGGTGTTAATAATTTATGTGCAGCACGAATGGTGCCGTAATGGGTAAATATTTCTAACACGCCTAGCGCTAACATAACTGTAGGTATAAGTGATAAGGCAAAAATAAAACCAGCTCTTGCACTATTACCTCCTTCACCCACAAAAGTATTTTTTTCAGGATGTAGCATAGTGCCAAATTTGCCGCTTAAGCTGGTGAAATCAAACGCTCCTAGCCATTCTTTACCTTCTACATTAAAAAATAAGCCTGAAAAAAATAAAATGGCTACTATTAGTGATATATAGGCTTTTATACCAACTTTAAATTCATTATCTGTCTTTTTTGACATGCTGCCTTCCTTTTTCCGAATGTTTAAAAAATATTAAGTATTATTACAATTAACAATATTTAATAAGTATAAAATGTTTATTATACAATTTAGTTAAAAAATGCATCAAAAGTGGTTTTTAGCATTCTATAACGATTTTAGGTTAAATTGAAAAAGATATAACATTTTTTATTTTTTTCTAATAAATTACAAATCTTTATTATATCTTGCATAATTAAGTATTATATAGAGGTGAATTGGTTAGCTTGTATAAGCTCTCTAACATTGAATTGTGTAATTTTGTCCTTGCCATTTATATATCTTCATTATAGAATTACTTACTTATTTGAAAAATAATAATAAAAATTGTGATGATGTTTCGTGAACGTTAGGCGTTTTGGTTTAATGGATAGGACCATATAACAATTGATATCTTTTGGCGGCAAATTCTATTTGCGAACCATCTTTTGTCTTGTCGTTGCTTTTAGGCAATAGGGCATAATCAAGCATTATACTTAAACACATTGCAGCAGAAAATTGATTACGACATAAAATAAAGTAGCATAAACGAGGTAGCTATATGTTTAGCATGAATAAAGAGTGGGCATTTGTGGTGCTAACCTGCTTTTTTGAAATATGTTGGATTTTAGGATTTAGCATCGCAACCGAGCTTTGGCAATGGGTTATTATTGTATCGCTCATTATTATTGATTTTACTTTTTTAACCAATGCTTGCAAGACAATACCTACAGGTACGGTTTATGCCATATTTTCAGGTGTTGGTGCTGTCGGTGCAACGCTAATTGATATCTTACTTTTTAATAAAGAGATTAAGCTAATTCAACTTTTTTTTGTGGCGATAATTATTATTGGTGTTGTACAACTAAAACGTGCCGACAGTTAATATTTTAATAAGGATAATTTAATCATGGGATGGCTGTTAATATTAATTGCATCAGTTTTTGAAGTAATTGGTGCTATAGGCCTTAAATTATATGCTGAGCAAAAAGGTCTATTTAGATTGGTTTTATATTGGGGAGGTTTTTTTGTCTCTTTTGTGCTTTTCTATTTTTCGCTCCATTATCTTGAATTGAGTGTTGTGTATCCTGTTTGGGTTGGTCTTGGGACTTCGGGTGCGGTGTTAGCCAATATGCTGTTATTTAATGAGCCTAAGAATTTTCCTCGTATATTTGGTCTCACCATTATTATCGTTGGTGTTGTAGGATTACATGCCACTCTATAATTAATTGCGTTTATATATATAAAAAAACCGGAGATTAACTCCGGTAACGCAAAGCGTAAAATAAGATATGGATGAATAAAAAATTATACTGAATTAAATTTCGTCAGCATGCTGTTTTAAGAAACTTGCAACGCCATTTGGATTTGCTTGCATGCCTTTTTTACCTTTTGTCCATTGAGCAGGGCAAACTTCGCCATGTTCTTCATGGAATTGGAAAGCATCAACAATACGAATCATTTCGTCAATGTTACGTCCAATTGGTAAATCGTTAATTGTTTCATGGCGTACAATTCCTGATTTGTCAATAAAGAACGAAGCTCGCAGTGCAACTCCAGCTTCAGGATGTTCAATACCATAAGATTGCATAATTGAGTGTTTGATATCTGCAACAATTGGGAATTTAACTTCACCAATACCACCTTTATCTTGTGGAGTATTGCGCCATGCATTATGTACATATTCAGAGTCCATTGAAACACCAATTACTTCAACACCACGTTTTTTGAATTCTTCTAGACGGTGATCAAATGCAATGATTTCAGATGGGCAAACAAATGTGAAGTCCATTGGCCAAAAGAACACAACGGCATATTTACCTTTGATATGTTGTAATAAATTGAAATTATTAACAATTTCACCAGTACCTAAAACTGCTGCTGATGTAAAATCTGGTGCTTTGCGAGTGACTAGTGTCATAGTATTTCTCCTTTATAATTAACTGCAACTCATGTAGCGTAGCATTATAGCAATTAAAATCTATTGTCAAAGTTGTTATAAACGATTGGTATCATAAGTTTAAGCTATTAAGTTGTGATTATTATTCGGTATTAGTTATTGATTTTCGGTTTGCCTTTATTTTTTGTGTCTCGATAGCGTTGTTTTATCTTTTTCTTTTTTACTTGTTCTTGCTTTTTGTTCGCACTTTTTTGTTTTGCTTTTTGTGAATGTTTTTTCTTAGTTACTGGTTTTGGTGCTTTAGTTTTAGGGCGTAATCCATCAATCGTTCTTAATTTGATTGGTTCCTTAATATAGCGCTCAATTTTTTGCAGTAGTTCGTTATCATGCGCTTCGACTAGCATAATAGCTGTGCCTTTTTTCCCTGCTCGAGCGGTGCGTCCAATTCTGTGTAAATATACATCGGCAGTTTTGGGTGCATCAAAATTAATAACATGAGTAATATTGTCAATATCAATACCTCGTGCAGCAACATCGGTTGCTACAAGTACATTGACAGTATTATTGCTGATCCTTTTTATTGCTTCGTTGCGTTTTGCTTGTACCATTTCACCTTCTAAATAGCAGCTATGGATACCAGCTTGGTGTAGTAAGCTAACTAATTCATGCACACGTTCGCGTTTACGAACAAATACAATCGTTTTTTTTAATTGTTCTTGTTTTAATAAGTGAATAAGAAGTGCCACTTTATGAGTTAAATCATCGGCACGATAATAAAATTGCAGGATTTTTTTACGTTCTTTGCGTGAAGGCTCGGCATTGATTTCGATTGGATCAGTCAAAATGCGGCTAGCAAAGTTATGCAGTCCTTCACCTTCCAGTGTGGCAGAAAATAATAAAGTTTGTTTACGCCAACGGGTTTCGGCAGATATCATTTCGACATCTTGTGAAAAACCCATATCTAACATCCGATCAGCTTCGTCTAAAATAAGCATTTCAACTGCTCGGCAGTCGAAGTTTTCTTCTTTTATATACTGTAATAATCGGCCTGTTGTAGCAATAACAATATCTTGGTTTTTACTAAACACTTCAGCGTGATTCATATAAGCAACACCGCCAGTAATAGTTGCAATGCTTAAATTTGTTGATTCGGTTAATAATCTGGCTTGTTCAGCAATTTGCATGGCTAGTTCACGCGTTGGCGTTAAAATCAAAATTCGTGGTGGACCTGGTTTACGGCGTGGAAAATCGAGTAGATGTTGTACGGCCGGAATTAAAAAAGCTAGCGTTTTACCTGTGCCTGTTGGTGCAGAACCTAAAATATCTTTGCCATCTAAAGCAACAGGGATTGTTTGTGTTTGGATTACGGTTGGAGTATTTATATTTTGTGTTTGGAGATTGTGAATTAAAATATCATCTAATTCTAAACCAGAAAAAGTGTGTGTAGTCATAGTGTTCTTTTCATCTAAAATTATAAGGCACATTATAACGTTAATCGTTGTAACTACAATCAATAAAAATGTGATGGAGTATTATTTTATTTTTATGGAGCGATTAATTGTAAGGTAGTTATTGCAGTGTAAAATATAGTTTTATGTCTAAAATTAGATGTTTTATTTAAGCAAAACTTATCATTGTTAGCTGTTTGTGATAAGATACGCATCCGTTTGCGATAACATGCATAATGATTATTTATGCTACCGAGGTTAAATTGGTTTAAATAATTAATGTTTAATTATTTTGTGGCTTAACACGGATTGGCTCAAATTTCCATATTAAATAATACTTCTTTAATAACTATCAGATAATGAATATGACTGAATGTTTCTCGAATGATAATTATAATCAACAGTTGAAAAAAAAAGTAGATAATTTAAAAGCATTATTATCAGATTTTTCACTGCCCGAATTATCGGTATATTGTTCACCTATTAGTCATTATCGTATGCGTGCTGAGTTTAGGATCTGGCATGATGGTGAAGATCTTTATCATATTATGTATGATAAAAAAACAAAAAAACGAATACGGGTTGATGAATTTCCTATTGCAACAAAACTAATTAATCAAGCAATGCAAACCATTTTACCTTTGTTACAACATAATTTGTTACTTCGCCATATGCTGTTTCAAATTGATTATTTTTCGACTTTAAGTGGTCAGCTATTAATTACGCTTTTATATCATAAAAAGTTAAGTGATGGATGGATTATAGAAGCAAAAAAATTAAAAACTCAATTAGCTGAACATGGAGTAGTTGCTAATATTGTAGGGCGAGCAAGTAATCAAAAAATAGCCATTGATGTGGATTATGTTGATGAAGTGTTGCCAGTAATGGATAAAACGTTTATTTATCGACAAATTGAAAATAGTTTTACTCAACCAAATGTTGCCGTAAATATTAAAATGCTACAGTGGGCCATATCGGTTACCAAAAATTCAACTGGTGATTTACTCGAATTTTATTGTGGTAATGGTAACTTTTCAATTGCTCTAGCACAAAACTTTCGCAAAGTATTGGCTACTGAAATAGCTAAAGCGTCTGTTTATTCAGCTCAGCATAATATTTTAGTTAATCAAATTGATAATCTTGATATTGTACGGTTGTCAGCCGAAGAATTTACTAGTGCAATTAAAAAAGAACGAGAGTTTAATCGTTTAAAAGGAATCAATTTGGATGAATATCAATGTGATACGGTACTTGTTGATCCACCACGTGGGGGAGTGGATTTAAATACCATTAATATATTAAAAACCTATAAAAAAATTATTTATATTTCGTGTAATCCTAATACATTGCGTGACAATTTACAGTTATTGACTAAAACACATTCAATTCAACATTTTGCTATGTTTGATCAATTTCCTTATACAGATCATGTCGAGACGGGTATTGTGTTGTATAAAAAGTAAAAGGAAGTAATATTCAATGTAGAGTATTTTTGTTAAAATATACTCAATTCATACCTAACTAATTGTTGTTTCAGGTGTATGTAAACTTGCATCGATCTATAACAAAAAAAACCCTAGATAAACTAGGGCTGCATTAAATTGCAAGGAATGGATGAAAGGAAATAAAACAATGAAACAATAATGTCTAGCCTCATGAATCATTGTGTAGCTACTATAACAAAGATAAACCAACTAATTAATGACATTAAGATTACAAAATAGTCATTAAACCATCATGATTGGTTTGGTGTTTATCATTTATTCTATAGCTGTGTTATGCAATTACGACAACCAGACAAATAACAAAGGAAATATTCAAGTATGAAATTGTTAGTAGTTGAAGATGAGCAAAAAACAGGTGAGTATCTTCGTCAAGGTTTAGTTGAATCTGGGTTTGTTGTTGATTTAACAAATAATGGTCTTGATGGTTATCATAGAGCCATGACAGAAGATTATGATCTAATTATTTTAGATGTGATGTTGCCCGATATAGTTGGTTGGAAAATTGTTCAGTCACTGCGTGAAGCAGGCAAAGAGACACCTATCATGTTACTTACCGCTATGGGAAGTGTGGATGATAAAGTTAAAGGCCTAAACTTAGGTGCTGATGATTATCTAGTAAAACCTTTTTCGTTTGCTGAGTTATTAGCTCGTGTGAAATCTATGCTCCGACGTAATGTCCCTCAAGTCAATAATTCCCAATTGAGTATTGCAGATCTGGTCATGGATCTTCCTAAACGTATGGTAACACGTGGAGATAAACGCATTGATTTAACCAATAAAGAATTTTTGTTATTAGAATATTTTTTACGTTATCCGGGGGAAGTATTGCCACGATCATTAATTGCATCTCAAGTTTGGGATATGAATTTTGATAGTGATACTAATGTGATTGATGTTGCAATTCGGAGATTGCGTAATAAAATTGATGCTGATTTCGAGCCAAAATTGATTCATACAGTCCGTGGAATGGGGTATAAGTTAGATGTCTTGGATGAAACAGAATAAGTTAATATCATTTCGCTTGCCTCTTATTGTTTGTTTATTAACCTGCGGTTTACTTTATTGTTTTAGTTTTTTTATTGAACGTTCTTTTGAAAAAATTTCAATCCAACAAAATGTGTCTGAACTTAATTCGGTTATTGATTCTATAGAACGTGAATTAGTTTACTATTCCCCAGATGAGAATCGTGACGAATTTATTCAAAATTTATTATTAATTTTGACAGGACATCATCGCCTATTTGTTTATGTTATTGATGAGAAAGGTAAAATTGTTTATCGAACACGTGGTCCTAATCTAACCGTTGCTAAAAATCATATTGATTTTGATACCATTATTGCAAATCACAGTACCGCTATTTGGAATCAAGATAAAGCATCATATCGAATTGCCGCTTCACGAGTTTCGATTGAAAATGGTAGACAATATACCACTATAGTTGCTGTTGGTCGTGATTTACATCTCGAATTCATTCGGCGATTACACGATGGTTTAGGCCTGCTTATTGCTATTGCTTGTATTTTGGCCTTAATTGGTTCTTTTGTCAGTGTCTATTTTACCCAAAAACCAATTAATCGGTTGATTAAAAAGATCGAAAAAGTTAATTTTAAAAGTCTAAATTACCGTATTCCTGCTTCTTTAGTACCAATTAAATATGTTAGTTTAGTGAAAGCATTCAATGAGATGCTTAATCGGATAGAGGATGTGTTTCAGCGGCAACGTAATTTTACAGCAGATATCGCTCATGAGATGCGAACGCCTATTACCAATTTAACAACTCAAACGCAAATAGTACTGAGTAATGCCAGAACAACTAATGAATATCGCGAGATATTATATTCAAATTTAGAAGAATACGAAAAAATGTCACAGATGATTTCTGATATGTTATTTTTAGCACAAGCAGATAATCGTCAATTGGTGCCTAATTTAATCGATATTGATTTACATAGCTTGATTACAATGATGTGTGAATATTTTGAACCACTTACCGACGAGAAGAATATTGCCTTTAATCTTGAAGGAAATTGTTCCCATATTCAAGGTGATAAGATGATGTTAAGAAGGGCAATCAGTAATATTTTATCCAATGCAATTCGTTATACACCTGAAAATCAGACTATCACTATAATTTTAAGTCAAGTAAGTGAAAAGCGAGTTCGAATCATCATTTCGAATCCAGGCAAGAAAGTTGATAGTAAACATTTGCCACACCTTTTTGATCGGTTTTATAGAGTTGACGAATCACGTCATCGTAATGATAATTCAGGTACAGGAATAGGGCTTGCTATCGTCAAATCCATTATTGAAACACATAAAGGTTCAATTTACGCTGAGTCTGATGAGCAATCAACCCGTTTTATTATTAATTTACCAACCACTATTTAACATCAAAGTCGCTGATCAGTAAATTAGCCGCTGCATAAGCGGCTTTATCTTTTAGTTCTTGTGGGACATTTTCGTTACGAACAACTTCGTCTAACACTTGCATAACAGCGCCTAAGGCATCATCAATATAACCGAGATCATTACTGCCAATTTGTGCGTATTTTTCATAAATAAGATCGCTATATTTATTCATTAAATTCATTTCTTTTTATTCCACTTATAAAAAGCTAACTAATTGTTTATAAACTTGTTCAGCTTGAATGGTTTGCATGCATTTTTCATCTGAGATAATACTAAATTGATTTTTTCCATAGCCACCAATCAATTTTGGATCGGTTTTGCCAAATAAAGTAATATTTGGACGATCCAATGCAGCAGTTAGATGACTTAAACCTGTATCTACCGAAACAACGGCTTTTGCTCCCGCAATAACGGTTGCTATATCGGAAAGTGAAAGCTTGGGAAGTACCTCTACGTGTTGGAATCCTTGTGCTAGACGAATTGCTCGTGCTTGCTCATGTGGTGCTCCCCAAGGTAATTTTATTTTTAACCCAGTAGGCTCAACTAATTTAATTAATTTCCGCCAGGCATCTTCGCTCCAGTGCTTTTCATCTCGTGTTGTTGCGTGTAAAAAAATTAGATATTGCTGATTATCGTTAGGTAATGAAGATAAAAAGTGACGCGCAATAGCATAATCACCCATTGAATCAGGTAATGTATATTGTAGGCTTTTTGCAAACAGCAATCTAATGCGCTCAATAGCATGCATTTGTTTAGGTACATTGTGTTTTACATCATAAAACCAACTAGCAATTGGTTCTTTGATACTTTTGCGATCCAAACCGTGTTTAATGCCCCGTGCTTTACGAGTAATAATAAACGCACTTTTAATGAGTCCTTGTGCATCAATAATCACATCATAACGTTGTCGTCTTAAGGTATTAATAAAATCATGGCGCTCTTGACGAATTGCTTTAGCGAACCAATTTTTTCGCCAGCGTCTTATTGCAACCGGTATCACTTGGTTTACAGCAAAGTGCCAGCTAGGTATTTGGGCAAAATTTTCTTCTACTACCCAATCAAAGGATATATTTGGTAAATTGTTAGCCGCATCAGTTAATGCCGGTAAAGAATGAAGTACATCCCCCATGGATGATGTTTTAACCACTAATACTCTCATTATTCTTTACTCTTTTTACAGCGCATGATGAGTTTCATCAAAGTTTCGAAAACAATATCGGGTTTAATATCGATCAGACTTTGATGGTGACCTTGTTCTGCATCGCCTTTACGGACGCGGTGATAACCGGTAATTAAACGGATAACTTCGGCTTTATCTGATAGTGGAGGGGTAAAATCTGGACTACTTGGCCCATAAAGAGCAACCAGTGGTCTGTCTAAAGCTGCTGCAACATGCATTAGTCCAGAGTCATTAGTCACAATAGCTTTACAAGCAGCAATTAGGCTAACAGCTTGTTCTAGTTGTGTTTGACCTGCTAGATTGATACATTTATCGCGATGTATCATTTTAGCAATAATTTGTTCTCCTACTTCGCGATCATTTTGGGACCCCAAAATAATAACTTTAGCGTGCTGTTTAACTAGCATATCAGCAAGTGCCGCGTAATGATAATCGGGCCAACGTTTTGCAGGACCAAATTCAGCACCAGGACAAAAGCCAATTAATGGTTCATCTTGTGTTATAGTAAAAGTTGAAAGAGCTTGGGTTATTTCATCTTGTTCGACATTGAGTTTTGGCCATAGTAGTGGTTGTGGTAAATCGGAAGCCGAATGAATCTGTCTATTAGGATAAGCAAGAGCAATATAGCGTTCAATCATCAACGGAAATGCTTGCTTATCAAGTTTACGAAGATCGTTTAATAAACCATAACGCATCTCGCCTTTCCAACCTGTACGTTTAGGAATTTTGGCAAAAAATGGAATCAGTGCTGATTTGAATGAATTAGGTAATACAATAGCATGATCATAATGGTTATCACGCAGTGATTTACCTATTTTATGACGTTTTTTTAACGCAAACTCACCATGGCCTAATGGCATTGCAATTGCTTGATTCACTTCTGGCATTTTATTTAATAACGCTCGACACCAAGCCGGTGCTAAAACATCAATTTCGTTATTAGAATCAAGTTGTTTTAATGTACGATACAGGCTTTGCGACATCATCATATCGCCAACCCATGAAGGACCAATAATGAGTGTTTTCATTTAATCAATTCCATCTTATTGTTCATTGAGCCATTTCATATATTCAGCAGTTCCTTCTGCAACATTCTTAAATTCAATTGGGCATTTAGTTTTTCTAAATTTAGTCAGATCTGCTTGGGTATAGCTTTGATACCGTCCTTTTAGATGTTCAGGAAAGGGGATATAATCAATTTCATCTTTCTTATGGTAAGTAAGAACCGCATCAGCGACAGCTTGGAACGACTCTGCTCGACCCGTTCCACAGTTATAAATTCCTGATATTTTATTTTTCCAGAACCATAAATTGACCGCAACGACATCACCAACATAAATAAAGTCACGTTTAAAGTTTTCACTACCTGCAAAGAGTTTTGGTTTTTCACCTTTATTAATTTGTTCATTTAAGTGAAATGCGACACTTGCCATGCTACCTTTATGTGATTCACGTGGTCCATATACATTAAAATAACGGAATCCACAAATTGGCGAATTAGCTTGAGGTAGTAATTGTCTCACATATTGGTCAAATAAGAATTTAGAATATCCATATACGTTTAATGGTTTTTCGTAAGTGCGATCTTCAATAAAGTTATCACTGCGCCCACCATAAGTAGCGGCTGATGAAGCATATAAAAATGGAATATTGAAATCGAGACAGTAATGCAACAAGTCTTTAGAATAGTCATAGTTATTTTCCATCATAAACTTGCCATCCCATTCTGTGGTTGACGAACAGGCACCTTGATGAAAAACAACATCAATATTAAGATCGTCATGACTAATAATAGCTGCGATAAACTCATCTTTGTCCATATAATCGGCAATATCTAGATCAGCTAGATTAGAAAACTTGGTGCCGTCAGTTAGATCATCAACCACCAAAATATCTTTGTGCCCCAGGTCATTCAAACCTTTAACAATATTACTACCAATAAACCCTGCGCCGCCTGTTACAACAATCATGATCATTTTCCTTAATCAATAAAACTAATCTGCTTATAATAGCGATTTATGATAAATTTTTCGAGTGCTCATTTAAAAAAGCATGGGCAAGACGAGTTTTTTATGAATTCACTTTATTTTTTGCAGTAACTAAAATATATCTTGCTAAATTAAGATAAGGTTCAGTTTGGCAGTATTTTTGTTCCAGTTCTAATAGTTGTTCAAAATGAGTTTCTGCTTTGGATTTATTGATTAGATAGTCATGAAAAATACGAATCCCTGTTTTTTGCAAAATATCAAAATCAAGTTGTGTAAGCCAGTGATATACGTCTGTTGGAACTCTTGGATAATCGGGAGAAAGTGTCTTTTTCTTACGCTTAGCTAACCCTGATTTTGTGTAACCAAAATTGCCTAATGTGACCGTTTTAAACAAAAGCGCATGATAGTTATAAAACATTAACGATAAAAAACCATCAAATTTAAGGTGTTGTTTTAATGATTTTATTAATTCAATTGGTTCAGCAACCCACTCTAATACAGCATGACAAATGACTAAATCAAACTGTTTGTTTATTAAGTTATCAAGCTGCTGAATAGGGCAACAAAGACAATCTATATTTATCTTTTCGGATTGAGCTTTTTGTTTTGCCAGTTCTAGCATTTGTTCAGAGATATCGCAAAGCGTTACTTGATGCCCAAGTTTGGCTAGCCGACAGGCGATCTGACCTTGCCCTCCACCTGCATCTAGAATATTTAATGATTTATTGTGTGGATAGGTAGCTAAAACTTTTTCTAGTTCTTGCCATACTACCGCTTCGCGAATTTGACCTTTGGTTGTGCCATAAATATTTTGTGCAAATTTATTGCTGATATCATCAAAATTACGATCTTGTTTATTCATGACTTATTTTTGATTGTTTAGTTGTTCTGCTTCAGCATTTATTTGCTCTATTTTAGTTGCCATTTGGCTATAGCACTGTTCCATTAAGGCTCTAGCATCCTCTTTGCCTAGATTTTTGGTTTCGATAGGTTCTAACATTTCAACAATGATATGTCCATTATTTAGGCGGTTTAATTTAATATCATTGGTTTGCGATACACAGATTGGCACAATTGGTACTCCAGCAGCAATGGCAGCTTTAAATGCACCTGTTTTAAACGGTAATAATCCCCGTCCACGGCTACGAGTACCTTCAGGAAACATCCAAATAGATATGCCACGCTTTTTAATTTCATTAACAACTTGTCCGATTGTGTCGTGAGCTTTTGATTTATTATTACGGTCAATAAGAATGTTACCTGTAAGATAATAAAGTTGCCCAAAAAAAGGAATCCAAGCCAGACTTTTTTTACCTACTGTTACCGTTTTAGGTTGCACAACATCACCAGCCACAACTATATCATAGTTATCTTGATGATTCGCAATATAGATACAGCTACCTATTATATTGATATTAGGAGGCGTACGAGTATCAACTTTTACTCCCAATATAGGTTTGAATAGAAAGCTAAATAAATGAGCAAATCTTGCTACATTTTTGGGATTTCTTGGATTAAATAGGCAAAAAATGACGCCTAAAACACAAACGATAATACCAATTATAACACCACTAATTAAGCGAAAAAGAAATAGCATAATTTACCTCATAAGTTAATTTACGTATTATATACTTAATCTAAGCTAATATACAGTTCGTTAACGGCTTCTTCTAAAGGGTGATTATGTATAAACCAACTATAACTTGGGACGAAAATCAAACTCCTGTCTCTACCTATTTCGATGATGTTTATTTTAATACTGAAGGCGCAATTGAGGAAACCAGATATGTATTTGTTGAAGGTAATGATTTACGTCAGCGTTTTTTGAATCACAAGCAAGATACATTTATAGTTGGCGAAACAGGCTTTGGTTCAGGGCTAAATTTTTTGATTTTATGGGAAACATTTTTACATTTTAGAAGTCAATACCCGAATCATAGACTTAAACATCTTGCATTTTTTAGTGTTGAAAAGTACCCGTTATCGTTAAATGAATTAATAAAGATTCATAATAGTGTGCTTTTTAAAAATAAAACATTACTTTCATTATCAAAACGACTTCAGGCTTTTTTAATTGATTCTACTTTCCAGTTTGACGATGTTAGTTTAAAGATATGTAATGATGATATTAGCAATTTTTCAGATTTTTTAACAAAGCAAAATGTTTTGATTGATGCTTGGTTTTTTGATGGGTTTTCACCAGCTAAGAATCCAGATATGTGGTCAGAACGTTTATTTAAAAATTGTTTTAGCCTGACAGCATCTGGTGGTAGTTTTGCTACTTTTACTGCAGCAGGATTTGTTCGTCGTCATTTAATTAATGCAGGATTTATCGTTCAAAAACGAAAAGGCTTTGGTTCAAAACGTGAAATGTTAGTTGGCTATAAGTGAGTATGTATATTTGTTACAGTCTTTTTGCAAATTAGATAAACAACATGAGTAATTTCCACTATTAAGTAATTTTCTAGAAATGATAAGGTAATTCATATAAAATTATTAAACAATAATAATTTATTATTTATACTATATTTATGAAAATAAAAGTAAGTTAAATAGGAGAATAGATGAAAGCCTTAAAAAACGTTTTACTTATATTAACCACCGCTATGGTTTTAACTGGTTGTGAAGAAAAAAACGAAGAATATTATTTAAACAATATAGACTCAGCAAATAAAAAAGTAGAGCAATGTAATCAGGATCTAAAAAAGGCATTTATGGCAAGTGATAAAGGCGGTATCGAAAAGGTAGAAAAAGATCCTGAATGTCGTGCTGCAATGTCTGCAATTAAAAAAGACAAAAAGATAAAATATGAATTAGAAAACAAACGGAAAGCAGACGAAAGAAAACAAGCAGTAGATTCTGAAATGAGTGCTATTAAAAAACAAATTTCTGGTATGTCGTGGGGCGAATCAGTTAATGAATATTTAAAGGTAGATGAATGTAAAAGTAGTTTTTCATTTAATAAAAGCCCGAAATGTGAAGCTTGGGAAACGATTTATAAAGAAAAAGTAGATGAAGGTAAAAAAGAGTTAAAACAACTATCTTTTAATGAAATTAAAGCAAAAATGCAGTCTTTATGTAAATTAGATAAAAGAACTGGCTCTAATTGTAGTGTTGCCGAAAAAGCGTTAGAGGAAAAGGCGGCTGATGAATTAGCTAATGCTGATATTCAAACCATTGAATCAAAAAAATCACTATACTGTGCAGATGATCTAGTTTTTTTACCAGTTTGTAGTATTAGTTGGGAAAAAGCATGGAAAAGAGAAAATGATAAGTACATTAAATTCTATACAGAAAATAATGCGGAATTTATTACTACATATAACTCATGCATAGATAAATTAGAAGCAGTTAAATCTCAAAAATTAGACTGGAACAAAGAAAGTAAATTACAAAAAGCAATAAAAGAAGGATACCCTTGTAGTCAGGTAAAGGATGCTTACACGAAAAGGGGAATGGGATATTCTTGGTTTGATAAAAAAATTGAAGAATAACCTAATAGTAGCTCCATGTCAGACAGGAACAAATTATGTAATATCAAACAAAAACGAATGTTGATAGCACTTTTTTACCGTTGAAATGGCTAACCTATATGCAGCTTAGTTAAAACGTCAGTTAGCACGTTTTAGGCTAGGCTGTTAGCCTTTTACCCTATTGAGATTCTGCATAAGATAATGGGCATAGAGTCCTTTGGGGTAATGTTAAAAATCGAATTGATAAATCAGATCCAATGTTTGAGCTAAACTTGATGTTGCATCTAAATAGAGACTAGGCATTAGGCGATAACGTAAAGTAAAAGTGGCCAATGAATCAAATATACCTACACCATATTTAAGTTGTAAATTAGGTAATATGTAGCCACTAACCACAACTTTAGAGTTATTACCGGCACCTTGCGTATCAAGTGTTAGATTTTTAATACCAAATACATTACCAATATCGCCAATATATTTACCTGTTTTCGCTGTGCCAATACCAACCAGCAAAGCTGTCATCATATCGCTATCGCTTTGTTCTGTACTATCGAGTCCTTGTCCTCGGATTAAGTAGGAGAGTGCTTCTTGCTGTGACATGGCGGGATCTGAAAATACTTCAATTTTTGGCGATTCAGAAGATCCTGTAACACGGATTCCAGCCATAATATTACTATTTTCCATTGCTTCTGGATTACGAATTGCTTCTATATCGAGTGTAGCTTGATCAGCCGATCCTGAAAAAGTAATGATGCCTTTATGAATAATTAAATCTTGCCCATAAGCATGGAATCGACCTGTTGGAATCAAAACTTCACCATGCAAATCAAGTCCTTTATTGGTTTGTGCCGCAATTAAACTACCCTTAAGCGAAGCCTTTAGTCCAAAAGCATCGACAATAACGTTATCACCAATATCAATTTCAAGATGACTATTGATCTTAATGCCAAATTCCTGAGGCCTAATAGGTTTCCGATTTATATCGAGCATTACTTCATCTGGTGAGACATCAACACTTGATGCTGGTAGTGATTCAACTGTTATTTTTCCTTTTGGAATGCTAACTTTACCTAATAACGTTAATTCATCTTGTGTTACATTGATTTTAATATCTGGAACAATTGACATAACAATCATTGGTGGCACAGTAACTTCCATGGCAGCGCCATTAACAGCTAGCGAGGCTTGCCATTTATCTATAGTATTCCAGCTGGCATTACCATTAATATTAACATTGCCAGCTTGAGTTGTTAAAACACCTTTTAATGTGGATGATTTACCATTGAAATTGAGGTCAAATTTAGCTGATTTAATATCAATTGGTAATTGGCTAGATTTGATTTCGCTATTTTGTAAGTTAATATTTCCTGTTAGCAATGGCTCATTTAATGAGCCAGAAAATTTAACGTTACCATTAATAGCCCCTTTAGCATAGTCTTTGCTATCTAATAATGGGTTAATAATTGCTAAAGCTAAGTGATCGATACTTAATTGACCACTTAATTTTTTTTGTTCAATTGGATCAGTAATAACAAGATTACCGTTTATTTTTCCTAATTTATTCAGACCAAATTTCCAATCCAATTTAGCCTGTTGTTCATTAAATTCAGCATCTATTTTGAAAACATCAAAAGGCAATAGTAACGATTGGGAGGTAACCATTTGTTGAATATAAACATCATAACTTGTTAAATTTGCTTTTATTAATGGTATTGTATTGTCATTATTAAATTGAATAGTTATTTTTCCATTTACATTACCAGTAAGTTTGGTTTCACCGTCATTTGGTATTGGTAGCCTAGATAGATTAATGTTTTTTAAGGTGATACTTGTATCGGTATTTTTAGCTAACAAAAATTGCTTATCAAGGCAAATGCTTGACTTTCCATTAATCCAGCAATGAGCATTAATTGCTGGGATTTGATTATTAACATCATAAGATAAGTCAACAGATTTAGCTAATTGCCAACTGTTATTTTTGTTTAAATTGAGTAGCGCACCTGAAATGGTTCCGTTCCACTTTGTGCGTTCTTTATCAAGTTTTCCTGTTAACGATGTTTTTAGTGATGCAGGTTCACCATCAATATTAACGGTTAATATATGTTGGCTTTCACTACCAGATAGATCAACATTTAGTTTTTTTATGGTTTGATTTGAAAGTTCTATTGATTGTCCTGTGAGTTTAATGTTGCCACTGATCTGTTCTTTATACTCAACTTTACCTATAAGATTAGCTTTGGCTATTTTGATGGTGTTAAAAGATAGCGAGTTAATAGCTAAACTAGTATCTATAATTGCATTATCATGTGTGCGATTAAGTTTTATATTACCCACAATTGAACCTTGCATATCATCAACTATTAACGATAATGATTCGAGATTTAATTTCGCCAGTAAATTGCCTTTTTCTGCTGAACCATTTAAATCGATCTGATTTTTACCCCAATTGATTGCAAAATTATTAGCAGTGGCTAAGTTTTCAGAATCAACATATACGTTACCAAATGCTAAAAAATTAGCATGATTAATATTACCTTTTAGTTGTAGATTGGAAAAATCAAACGCCCATTTATCTTTGTCTAGTACGCCTGTAGTTTTAAATTGACCATTTAATCGAATCGGATAGTTAGGTAGTTCTTTGTACATATCAACATTATTTAGTTTTATGTTGATATCCCATTGTAATGCTTGTGGCCAACTTATATTTCCATCTATATTAATTTCACCTTGAGGTAATTTAATGATGCCATGATCAATGCTTGCCTCTTGATTAGTTCCTTTGCCAGCAATATCAAACGAAGTATTAATTAATTCTTTCCCTTGAATAATACCTTTGGCCGACATTTGAAACTGCTGTACATTACCATTTATTGATGTGGAAAAATCATTTAATTGATATTGTGCTTGTCCTTCAATTGGCCATTGAATATGCTTACCTTCAATTTGAGTGATTATAGGTAAGTATTTTTCAATAAAATTGATGTGTCCACTCATCACCATTTGATTCGAACCATCAAGGTTTATATTGGTTAATAACTCACCAAGCAATTTACCAGAAAACTGTGCTTCCAATCGGTTTTG
Source organism: Gilliamella sp. BG3 (assembly GCF_046635605.1). Lineage (NCBI taxonomy): Bacteria > Pseudomonadati > Pseudomonadota > Gammaproteobacteria > Orbales > Orbaceae > Gilliamella > Gilliamella sp. BG3. Next base: position 14,341 of record NZ_JBIDFE010000001.1, on the reverse strand, counting down.
TTCAGTATCTGCTTTTATTAAAGCTAATATAGGCCAGTCATCGTGTAATGTGATTTCGCCTGAAAGTGAAACATGTCCGCTAGCATAGGGAGTTATAGCATCTGTATCTAATTGTTTTATAATAATACGGCTATTAACAATATTGGTTTGAATTGTAACGTTATCAAATAGGTAATCATGCCCCCCCATATGTAATAGCCAGTTTGTCCCTCTTAAACTAGTTACATTAATATCTAATGGAATATTAACTTGAGGCAATGATTCAATCAGTGGTTGATTAAAAAGTTGGGCGATTTTTTCATTAAGTGCGATATCTGTATCGGATGTTTTTACTGGTACATTTGCTGCTTTATTATCTGTAAAAATAGCATTCAACCCTGTAGCAACAGCAGGATAAACATGAATCTGATTATTAACCCATGTGGCTTTACCCGTGAAGTCAGACATTCCAAATTGCATATCATCAACAGTGACTTTTACATTAGTAAGGTGTGTGCTGTTAAGCTCTATAGGTAATGGAGTTTTGAGAACAAAATGTTGCTCTGCGGTGGTAGTATCAATAGTAGTTTCACTTGGTGAACTTTCGATTTCTTTAGTGTTAATTGAAACATTTACACCATTGGCATTGAATTGATTGATGCAGACTTCAGTCTTTAATAAACAAAGTCCTGTGAGTGAAAATGAAGCATCATTAACTTGAACATTAATACCCGGTAATTCAAGCGAAAGTCCTTGTATATGCAAATCATGAAAGGTGCCTTCAACTTGAGTTATTTTTAACTCAGGTAGAAATTTATTTAAAACATAGGTGGTTAGTTTTACACCAAGACTGGTGTATATAAACAAAATAACAAAAACAATTAGAAAGGCGATAACAGATAAAATGGCGATGCTTCGCTTTTTCCATTTACGTATCCGCTTTAATTTTTTTACTTTTTTAATTCTAGCTGAATATTTAGTCATATTATAATTCGCTTCCTAGGCCAATGTATAGGTGAATTGAACCTGTATCTTTGTTAAGTGGTGTTGCTAAATCGACCTTTATTGGCCCAACCGGAGAAGCCCAACGAATGCCAAAACCAGTTCCTGTATAAAATTTAGTTTTATCAACTTTATCTATAGCTTCACCTGTATCTACAAATGCAGCTCCCCACCATGATCCAGATAAATTATATTGATATTCAAGTGAACCAGTGATGAGTTTAGAAGCTCCTTTTAATTTACCTTTTTTATCCTTAGGCGAAATAGACTGATAACTGTAACCTCGAATACTGCGTTCACCACCAGCAAAAAATCTAAATGATGGTGGAACACGGTCAAAATTGCTCGCTTGTATAATGCCAAAATTGCCACGAGCTATAAATCGATGCGATTTTTTTAAGGAGCGAATCCAAGTTTGTTGTGCTTGAAATCGCACTAGATTAATATCTGAACCTAATACTTCTCCAGCTGATTCAACAGAATAACGTTGTGAATCGCCCCACATTGCTAATAAATTACCATCAGAACGGATTCTTGATATGCTAAGCGATGGGTAATACAAGAATGTTTTAAAACTTGAATCACCTTGGGTAAAGTCATCATTTAACACATTTAACCCTAATGCAGTTTGCCATCCATAAAAATTATCCCAATTACGTAAAGCCCCGAACGTATAAGAACGTGAGTAGGTATCATTATTATCTATCTTTTTATAACCACCTTGGATAGTGTAATATTGCTCTAAAGGTGATTTTTTTAAAGGGATTTTGTAACTCATGGTCACCAATTGTTCTGGCGAAGATAGTGATAAGTTACTTTGAAAACTTTGCCCTCGACTATTGATCCAAGGTTTATTCCAACCAATCTTACCATGCACGCCGTTATCTGTTGAAAAGCCCAACCCTAAGTCCATATTATTTTTTTTTCGGGGTGAGGTTTCTACATCAATGGGAAGAACTCTATCTTCGGTTAGATGAGGAAAATCTGGGACAACAACCACTGAATTAAACCAGTTTGTAGAAGTAAGGCGTCTATTTAATAATGATAATTGTTCAGCTGTATATTCCTCACCGTCTTTAAATGGCACAATATTAGCTAAATAGTCATCACGAATTTTGGCATTATGAAAAGTAACTTTACCAAATCGATATCGCCTACCTGTTGTATAATCAATATTCCAAAAGGCTTGATGATCAGACATAGATACAGCTAATTGATGTTTAGGCATATTGGCATCAAAGTAACCTTTTTTTAGTGATAAATTTTGCAGGCTTTTCTTAAATGATTCATAAATACCATGATTTAACACATCGCCAATTTTTGGTAAGTTGTTTTTAAGTAAATATTGAAAATCAGGATCTTGTTTCCCCTCACCAGTAATATTAATATTAAGCTGCTCAACTAATACGGGTTCGCCAGGTGAAACGTTAACAACAAGAACTTTTGGGTTTTGTGCGTTATATTCAAAGCTAGGAGAGTAGTAACCCAATGCACGTAATGCTTTTTTTGTTTCGCTTTCAAAATAACGCTTAAAATTTGGAGTATCACTAACTTTGTCAGGTGTAATTAATGAAGTTCGTGCCTCAACATTATCTGCAAGATCGCCTTTTAATCCCTTAATGGATAACTTCATGTCAGCATAACTTGTCGTAGCTGTCATAACTAAAAGTAAACCTAATGAACAGGAGAATCGAGACACATATACCTCGTATAATATTAAGATTCAAGTAAAGTTACATGACCGATAAAAGGTAAGTGACGGTAGTGCTGAGCATAGTCAATACCATAACCCACAACAAATTCATCAGGAATTGAAAATCCGATATATTTAACTGGAACGTTTACTTCACGACGAGAGGGTTTGTCTAATAGCGTACAAATTTCAATACTGCGTGGATGGCGCAATTCTAAAATAGCCATGACTTTGCTAAGAGTATTACCTGTATCTATAATATCTTCGATAATTAATACATCTTTATCACGGATATCTTCATCTAAGTCTTTTAAGATTTTAACGTCACGGTTACTAATAACAGCATTACCATAGCTTGATGCTGTCATAAAATCAACCTCGTGCCCGACAGTAATTGCTCGACTCAAATCGGCCATAAAAATAAAAGAGCCACGTAAAAGTCCAACTAAAATAAGTTCATTTTGGCTATTTTTATAGTCTTGACTTATTTGTTGGCCTAGCTCAATTACACGTTTTTGGATATCATCAGTAGATATCATCATTTCTAATGTGTGTTTTTTCATTAATAATGCTCAAATTAAATTTTTAAAAAATTAAATGAGATTCTAGCAATTTTCCTATATAAAAAGAATAAGCGACCCCATTTTTTATTAAACTAACATAGTAACAGATTTTCGTATTTTATACTCAAACACCTAGTTACCTGAAACTTTTTGACAACAATTTTTAGTCACTTTTTTTTGTAAACGCCGTTTTTTAAAAAAATCACTCAAAATAGTACTACATTCGTTAGCTAGTACTCCACCTGTCACTTCTGCATAATGGTTGATGCCTTGCTGAGCAAGAATATCAATAAAAGAACCTGCTGCACCAGTTTTGTAATCTTTTGCACCATATACTACGCGTTTAATACGACTATGTATAATGGCTCCAGCACACATAATGCAAGGCTCAAGAGTGGTATACAGAGTTGTATTAATCAATCGATAGTTATTCAAATATTTACCTGCTTGTTCAATAGCCATCATTTCAGCATGCGCAGTGGGATTATGCTTACTAATGGGTTGATTAAAACCTTCACCAATAATTTGATTATTTTCATCAACAATCACCGCGCCGACTGGGATTTCTCCAAGCAACTCGGCGCGTTTAGCAAGCACTAGTGCATGTTGCATCCAAATTTCATCTGACATTTTCAAATTACAAATTATTGAGATTTAGAACATCACGCATGTCGTATAAACCAACTGGCTGTTTGGCAAGCCAGAGCGAGGCTCGAACAGCACCATTAGCAAATGTCATGCGGCTAGATGCTTTATGACTAATTTCAACGCGCTCGCCAATATCGGCAAAGATAGCGGTATGTTCTCCTACTATGTCACCTGCTCGGATAGTTGCAAAGCCAATAGCGCCTTGTGGTCTTTCCCCTGTATGACCTTCACGACAGTAAACTGCACGATCTTTTAAGTTGCAATCAAGTGCATCTGCAATTGCTTCACCCATAGCTAATGCTGTACCAGACGGCGCATCAACCTTGTGACGGTGATGAGCTTCAATAATTTCGATATCAGTATAACCGCCCATAATTTTGGTGGCTTTTTCCAACAATTTTAGCACTAAGTTAACACCGACACTGAAGTTTGCGGCAAAGACAATGGCAATGTTTTTAGCTGCATCAGCAATAGCTTGTTTACCTGCATCATCAAAACCAGTTGTGCCAATGATTATCATTTTTTTATTTTCAACACAAAAAGCTAAGTGGGCGAGTGTACCTTCAGGTCGCGTAAAATCGATCAATACGTCAAATTGATCTTTAGCTTGTTCTAGATTATCGGTGACTTTAATGCCACAAATACCGATCCCTGCAAGCTCACCTGCATCACTACCAATTAGTGAGGAGCCTGCTCGTTCAAATGCTGCTCCTAAGGTAACCCCTTTGATTTGCGAAACAGCTTGGATAAGTTGCCGTCCCATTTTGCCACCAGCGCCTGCGATCGCGATACGAACCATATTTGTTGACATATAACTTTCCTTAACTTTTTGTGAATATAGATAAATAAATATTATAGCGGAAAATAAATAACTTATACACATCGACTAAACTTAAATGCTAGAATTTTTGAACCGTTTTCTATAAAAAATAATCAGGAGTTTATTATGCGATCTCCGTGGTATTTTGGTTGGAATATTGTTATTGCGGCCTTCTTTCTAACTTTACTTTCTAGTGGATTAAGAATGAGTATGGGGGTTTTTTTTCTGCCCATTGCAAATGATCTGAATTTTAGTCGTAGCGTACTTTCTGGAATCATTGCTATAGGTATGCTTTTCTCTGGAATTGCTATGCCAATATCGGGATATTTAGTCGGTAAATATGGTACTCGTTTTGTCCTAATATTAGGTTCCATCATTATTATTATTTCTACTGTTTGGTCAGCTAACTCAACTGATTATTGGAACTTTTTTCTATCTTTTGGTGTTGCGTTATCTTTTGGTACTTCCTTTGTTGGTTCTGTCAGTTTTACGCCCATTGTGGCACGTTGGTTTATCAAGCGTAGAGGGTTGGCTTTATTTATTTTATCAACAGGAAGTATGGCAGGTATTGCTGTAATGTTACCTGTTTTTGCTTTCTTTATTCCTATTTATGGATGGAAAACAACGCTAATTTCGTTTGCTGTGATTTTTATGATTATCGCTTTGCCTATTGCTTTGTTTATTATGAAAGATAATCAATCGGAGATCGAAGTCTCTGGTATAGAGCCTGTTATCAATCAAAAAATAGAGCCTAGTATCAAACTTATAGATGTGTTAAAAACACGTCCATTTTGGCAACTGAGTTTTGGGCTTTTTACCTGTGGCTTCAGTATGAATTTATTAGGAACACATGGAGTCCCAATGCTTATCGATCATGGATTTGATCCTATCACTAGCTCTAATGGTATTGGTTTGATTGGTTTAGTCGCTATTTTTAGTACCTTAGTTTTGGGTTATTTATCTGATATAGTGCAACGAAAAAACATTTTAATGATGGTCTATTTAATACGAGGTTTAGGTTTTATTGCTCTTGTTTTAGCATCAACTAAATGGCAGCTTTTTACTATTGCAGCAGTGGGTGGTTTGGTTTGGGCTGGTGCGTTGTCGATGTCTGGAGCCATTACCGCAGATATTTATGGTGTAAAAATTGTGGGACTACTTTCAGGATTAACCTATTTGGGACATCAAATTGGTGCGATGATTGGTTCATGGTTAGGTGGATGGGCTTATGATCATTTACACACTCATTTAGTTGCGTTTGGTACAGCGAGTATTTTATTGTTACTGGCGGCATTTAGTGCTTATCATCTTCCTAAACGATAATAGTTCAAAACAAATGGACGCCAAGTAGCGTCCATTCTTAGCTTATAAAACTTTTAATAATTCAACATCAAAAATTAATGCGCTGTATGGTGGAATTGATGCGCCAGCACCTTGAGCACCATAAGCTAATTCTTGAGGAATATATAAACGCCATTTTGAACCTTCTGGCATAAGTTGTAACGCTTCAACCCAGCCTTTAATCACACCATTGACTGGAAATTCAGCAGGTTGTCCACGTTCAACAGAACTATCAAATACTGTACCATCAATTAGTTGCCCTGTATAATGAACTTGCACGCGATCGGTTGCTTTCGGTAAATCGCCATCGCCTTGTTTGATGATTTCATACTGTAAACCAGATTCAGTTGATTTAATGCCATCTTTTTTGATATTTTTTGCTAGAAAATCTTTACCTGCTTGAGCAATTTTTTCTGCTTGTTTGGCCTTCTCTTTGGTTGCTTGTTCATGCACATGGCGTAATGCTTCATGTAATTCTTGTAAAGGTAGAGCAGGTTGATTACCCGATAATACATCTTCCATTGCTAGTTTTAATGCGTTGAGTTCTAAATTATTTAAGCCAGATTCTTTTAGTTGTTGTCCTATTTGCAAACCGATAGCATAACTTGCTTTTTGATCTATAGTTTCTAGTTTCATTTTGTACCTTTGATGTTTAATAATAGTGTCTATTATGACAGTATTAAGTTGGTTGATACAAGAATAAAAGTCAAGTGATAATTTATGTTAGGACCTACTGATATCAGAATCATTATCTAACTGTAGAAGAATTTATTAATTTGGCTAGCACTTATGAAAAATATCAGCGATAATATATATCATTATTTTTTTATGGATAAAGTTAGATGCTGTTTCGTAAGTTTACCTCTTTTACAATTGTAGCGAGTGTTTTATTAACTGGTTGTTCGGTTGTTGATCGTTGGGTATATCGACCTGATATTAACCAAGGTAATTATGTAACACCAGATGCTATAGACCTATTACAAGTTGGTCAAAATAAAGAACAGGTTGTATTTATTATGGGGTCACCAATGTTAACTTCTGTCTTTGGTGATCGTGTTTGGTATTATGTTTTCCGTCAACAACCGCAGCATGGCGCGGTTAGTCAAAGAACCTATGTTGTCTATTTTGATGAAATGGGTATTGTAAAGGATATCAAAACTTCAGAGCTAGCAGGTTCTAAATCATTAGAAGAAATGAATAAACAAGGTATATCAGATCCAATTGATACAAAATCTGATGATGATACTCCTGAATCTTAATTAAAATATAAAATAAAAGCCTCTTTAAAAAATGAGGTTTTTATTTTGGTTTAGCTACGGCTATTGATCTTTTGTATTAACTATAAGCTTATTTATACATTTTTAGCTACATCATACAACTGCCAATGTGACCATACTAATATAAATTCTCGACAACTTATTGTTACGATTGCTATACCTAAATAATGTTTTATCTTATTTGTTGATGAGGATCATTATACTCATCTTAAATATTTAGAATTTGCTACTGTAGATTTACAATCAGGTTATTTTAATCATGAGTTGTAAATAACTCGGTATTTTCCTGCAACTTATCAGTTAAAATTAATTATTCAATTGTGGGACAAGGCAGATTCTGTTATACTGCATTCCCGTCTGATTCTTATTTGTTATATTGGTTTTTATGCTTTAAAAATCGATACAACATTGTTCTTATAAATTAATAATGGTCTGGTATTAATGGTCACGAATTATATTTTTGTTACAGGCGGTGTCGTTTCTTCCCTTGGTAAAGGCATTGCCGCAGCATCACTTGCTGCAATCTTAGAAGCCCGCAATTTAAATGTCACCATGCTCAAACTTGATCCCTATATTAATGTCGATCCGGGCACAATGAGTCCTATTCAACATGGTGAAGTGTTTGTGACTGAAGATGGTGCAGAAACCGATCTTGATTTAGGTCATTATGAACGTTTTATTCGCACTAAAATGACGCGAAAAAATAACTTCACTACAGGGCGCATTTATTCTGATGTGTTACGAAAAGAACGACGTGGTGATTATTTAGGGGCTACAGTTCAAGTTATTCCTCATATCACTAATGCAATTAAATCACGTGTAATTGATGGCGCAAAGGGGTTTGATGTCGCAATTGTTGAAATTGGTGGTACTGTTGGTGATATTGAATCACTTCCGTTTTTAGAAGCGATTCGTCAATTAGCGGTTGATGTTGGTCGTGAACACACATTATTTATGCACTTAACCTTAGTACCTTATTTGGCCTCTGCAGGTGAAGTCAAAACCAAACCTACGCAACATTCAGTAAAAGAGTTGCTATCAATTGGTATTCAACCCGATGTGTTAATTTGCCGTTCCGATCGCATTATTCCTGCTCATGAACGAGCTAAAATTGCACTATTTTGTAACGTGCCTGAACGTGCAGTGATTTCACTTAAAGATGTCGATTCTATTTATAAAATTCCGGCATTATTAAAATCACAAAACTTAGATACTTTTGTTTGTAAACGTTTCAATCTTGATTGTAAAGAGGCCGATCTTTCTCAATGGGAACAAGTCATTTATGAAGAAGCGAACCCAGTTGGTGAAGTGACTATTGGTATGGTGGGTAAATATATTGCTTTACCAGATGCCTATAAATCAGTGAATGAAGCATTAAAACACGGTGGATTAAAAAATCGTTTAACAGTGAATATCCGTTATATTGATTCAGAAGATCTTGAGTCACGTGGTACTGATTTACTAGAAGGTTTAGATGCTATCTTAATTCCTGGTGGATTTGGTTATCGTGGTGTTGAAGGCAAAATTATGGCCGCTCGCTATGCACGTGAAAACAAGATCCCGTACTTAGGTATTTGCCTTGGTTTACAAGTGGCTATGATCGAATATGCGCGTAATGTTGCGGGTATTAAAGATGCTAACTCAACCGAATTTGTTAAAGATTGTGCAAACCCAATCATTGCTTTAATCACAGAATGGAGCGATGAATCGGGCAATGTAGTACAGCGTAACGAAAACAGTGATTTAGGCGGCACAATGCGTTTAGGTTCACAAATTTGCCATTTAGAGCCAAATTCATTAGTATACGATATGTATAAAAACGAATCTATTACCGAGCGTCATCGACATCGTTATGAAGTAAATAATAATTTATTACCTGAAGTGGTTAAAGCTGGGTTAAAGGTCACCGGTCTTTCAACGGATAGAAAGTTGGTTGAGATTATCGAAATCCCAGAACATCCATGGTTTGTTGCGTGTCAGTTCCATCCAGAATTTACATCAACACCACGAGATGGACATCCACTATTTAGTAGTTTTATAAAAGCTGCCAAAGCTTATCAAGAGCAGCAATAAAAATAGTTTTAAATTAACATTTGTAATATATCTGTCATATAGAGGAAAATAACATGGCAAAAATCGTTAAAGTACATGGTCGTGAAGTGATCGACTCTCGTGGTAATCCAACAGTTGAAGCCGAAGTTCATTTAGAAGGTGGTTTTGTTGGTCTTGCAATCGTGCCATCTGGTGCGTCAACTGGCTCACGTGAAGCGTTAGAACTTCGTGATGGTGACAAATCTCGCTTTTTAGGTAAAGGCGTATTAAAAGCGGTTGAAAACGTTAACGGCCCAATTGCTAAAGCTGTAGTGGGTAAAGATGCGTTAGATCAAGCCGCTGTCGACCAAGCTATGCTTGACTTAGATGGAACTGATTTTAAATCTAATTTAGGTGCTAACTCAATTCTTGCTGTATCTTTAGCAACGGCTAAAGCAGCTGCAGCAGCTAAAGGTGTTCCTCTTTATCAGCACATAGCTGATCTTAACGGCACTCCAGGTCAATATTCAATGCCATTACCAATGATGAACATCATCAACGGTGGTGAGCACGCTGATAACAACATTGATTTACAAGAATTCATGATCCAACCAGTTGGTGCTAAAACAGTTCGTGAAGCAATCCGCATGGGTTCTGAAGTATTCCACAACTTAGCAAAAGTATTACACGCTAAAGGTATGAATACTGCAGTTGGTGATGAAGGTGGTTTTGCTCCTAATTTAGGTTCAAATGCTGAAGCATTGGCATGTATTAAAGAAGCGGTAGAAAAAGCAGGTTATGTTTTAGGTAAAGACATCACGTTAGCGATGGACTGTGCGGCTTCTGAATTCTATAACAAAGAAACTGGTAAGTATGTATTGAAAGGTGAAGGTAACAAAGAATTCACTGCTCAAGAATTTACTCATTACTTAGAAGGTTTAACTAATGAATATCCAATCGTATCAATCGAAGACGGTTTAGATGAAAGCGATTGGGAAGGTTGGGCTTACCAAACTAAAGCATTAGGTCACAAAATCCAATTGGTGGGTGATGATCTATTTGTAACTAATACTAAAATCTTTAAACAAGGTATTGAAAAAGGTATCGCTAACTCTATCTTAGTTAAAGTAAACCAAATCGGTACATTAACTGAGTCTATCGCTGCGGTTAAAATGGCAAAAGATGCGGGTTATACTGCAGTTATTTCTCACCGTAGTGGTGAAACTGAAGATTCAACAATTGCTGATTTAGCAGTAGGTTTAGCGGCTGGTCAAATTAAAACTGGTTCAATGAGCCGTTCGGACCGTGTTGCTAAATACAACCAATTAATCCGTATTGAAGAAGCTTTAGGTTCAAAAGCACCATTCAACGGTTTAAAAGAAGTTAAAGGTCAATAATTCTTTTTGATAAAAGACGTTATTGCTTAAAAAACGGTGACTAGTTCACCGTTTTTTATTTTCAAATAATTTAAACCTACTTAATGTAGGAATAGTTGCACCGATTAAGGTTGTGTTGTACTCTTAACATTTGATTTTTTTAAGGCTTATTAATAATCAAATATGTATTGATTAATTTAGTGTTCCTATAATAGATAAAATAACTAACTCAATTTAAAGTTCTACTTATGAATAATATTACGAATATGTCTCAGCCAAAAAGTAAATGGCAACTTTTTAACTGGCTTTATACTGGTAAATTACCATTAAACGAATTATGGCTTAATCCGACTTATCGTTATAAGTTTTTTTTTAGAACCTTGTTTTTAAGTCCAATCACCTTAAAATGGCTTGATAAACTAAGGCAGTACCCATTACTCGGCGATTATTTTTCGTGCCAAACAAATTTGCCATGCAAATTACAGCGTCCTTATTTAGCTTCTTGCTTGAGTCAAAAAGCCCGTTATGACGCTTTGGCGTATCACTATGATTTTTTAGCTAAACAACCTGACAGCGTAAGCAAGGCTTTTTATAATCCGCAATTGCCTTTTGTATTGGCGGATGTAACAGTTAAAAATGAACAAAACATTCAAATAGCAGTGCAAGCCCGTAATAAATTTGCAAGAGAAGGCGAAATCAGCCTTTATTTTTATGATAGTGATGGCATCGACTTAGCCACTTTAACATTTTCAATCGTAGAATATCAAGGTAAGCCAACGCTATTTATTGCAGGATTACAAGGCACAGGACATAATGATGCGCGTACTCGTGTACAAAAAGCGACTAAAGCCTGCTATGGGTTATTCCCTAAACGTGTTGTAGTTGAAGCTGTATTAACTGTTGCTCGTTATTATCAGTTAACTCAAATTGTTGCTGTGGGCAATAAAACACATATATATAACAATTGGCGCTATAATAGCCGCCAAGAGCGCATTTTATCTGATTATGACGATTTTTGGTTAACTCTTGATAGCAAACAAGATGCCAATGGTTTATTTATATTACCAAACCAAATTAATCGAAAATCCATTGAAGAAATCGCCAGTAAAAAACGTTCAGAATATCGAAATCGTTATGCTTTATTGGATCAGCTTCAACTTAATATTGAGCAAAAATTAGCATCATTGACTTAATGATTAGCAGTAACATGTTTAAAACATAGGTTTGATCCAATTATTTAAAAATAAAAATCAGGAATAGTTAAGGAATAAAATATGTATTTTGGTATTCTTATTGCGTTAGTGCCATTGTTTATTGGTTATTTAATTAAGATTAAAAATGATAATTTGATGACCAAGATTAACCAAACATTGAGTTGGATGGTTTACCTTATTTTATTCATTATGGGATCTGAACTTGCACATTTAGATAACTTAACTACAAATTTACAAATGATTTTATGTTATACCGGTGTTCTTTTTATTTGTACATTTGGGGGTAATTTTGTTGTTTTAATTATTTTTGATTATTTTCTTTCTACCAAGGCATATAAAACAGATCAAACTTACGAATCACGTTTTAAAATGATTTTTGAGTCATTGCGTGTTTGTATTGCATTAATTGTTGGGTTTATTTGCGGATTATTTCCATTATTTATTTGGCAATATTCAGAAAGTACCACGCAAGTTGTATTGGTTTTTTTATTGTTTTTAGTCGGTATTCAATTGCGCAGTAATAATATTTCAATTAAGCACATTCTGCTCAATAAAATAGGCATAATTACAACGCTAGTAGTTACGATAAGTGCATTTTTGGGGGGCATTGTTGCGTCATTTGTTTTAGATTTGCCCGCACGAGTTGGTCTTGCTATGTCATCGGGTTTTGGTTGGTATTCGTTATCGGGTATTTTAATGACAGAAGCCCATGGTCCAGTTATTGGTAGTGCTACGTTTTTAAATGATATTCTGCGTGAATTATGCGCAATTATCTTAATCCCAACACTAATTAAACGCTACCAATTAACCACATTAGGTCTGTGTGGTGCAACATCAATGGATTTTACACTCCCCATGCTGCAAAAAGGTGGTGGGATAGCCATAGTGCCTGCGGCTATTGCGCAAGGTTTTTTATTGACACTTATAATGCCGATATTTATTACGTTATTTAACTATGGAGGGTTTGGGTTTTAGCTTAAAAAAAGCAAAGCCTACTTAAACGGAGTAAAAAGGTAATGGGAAAGTATAGTTTATTAAAAGGTAAAGTAAGACGTTTAAAAATATTGAAAGTAGATCAAGAAAAGGATCACAATAAAAAAACCGAAGACTGTGGTTTTATTGAGTCAATTTTGGGGCTATTTATTATCGAGATGATTGGTGGATTTATTCTAATAACCGCAGCTATATGTAAGTTTGTTTATGAATTCATGCTTAGTTTATTTACTTTTGGGTTACTACAAACCAAGCTATTAAAAGGCACACCATTTGTTTGTTATATCGGTAATGTCAAAGTCAAAGGTAGGCTAGAAAATGTCGCTTTTAAAAATGGTGATTACGTCGAAATGGTCGTCAAACAAATTGATAAGAACAAATATCAAGCTTATGCCGTCCGATTTCCTAAATATCATGCTTTATTTTTCCCTAAAGGAGTTGGTCTTTCGACATTGCAATTGCTGAAATATTGTATGATTGGTGTTGGATCGATAATATTATGTACCGATGGTTTTATTTTCATTAGCGTATTATTCAATTATGAGTGGGATTCTTTAGAAGTGATAGAAATTACCAAAACAAGCTGTATTGGCTTTGTTGCTTTTGTGTTCTTTTTTTTCTTCGTTTTTGGTGGGAGGTTAACTTTTATTTGTAACCGCATTTATGCCACTTTAGGTTATCCCAAACCATGGTTACACAACAGTTGGTATGAAGAATTCTTGTTTTTCAAAATGAATCGTCGTCGGGATCCTGAGCTATTTAATGATCCTCAAACGCCAGAATTTCAAAAAATTAGAAATAAAGATATACAGCCTTCAGCTAATTATTACTGTCGAACACCTATTATACCAAGTTGGGTAAATATTATGGATGAATGATAATTTATAAATTTGATGAACTAAATCTGACTGCAGATTTAGTGAAATTTTAATTCATATAATGGTGGGCGCACACGTTTGAAGAAGTCTTAATTACCAAACGGTATAGAATCCTGAATATTTTTTACAAAAATATAATCTAAATTAGGTAAATGCTCATATTGAGTACTCAATTCACAAAAAATTATGCTGTTTGTTTCATGTTTTATATACAATGGTAGTCATGCTATTTAGACTCAAGAGATCGAGATCATTTAGTATTATATATGGTTTGATGGCTAACTATAAAATATCTAGTCAAATCAGTGATGATTATTTTCTATGATATATGCGCAATATTGCTTGTTGTTGATAAGGTGTTAATTTTGTTTTTATGTCTATTGATTACAGTATTTTCTCAAATTACTATAAACAACGTGAGTAATTCCTACAGTTATGAGTTTTTATACGCTTAACAAAACTTTACAAAAAAGTAGATGAAAAATAAAGTTTTTATTCTAAAATAGAGTAGCATAGTTATATACTA